>JAOZPI010000059.1 GCA_029932835.1 archaeon
CCCACATCCAAAACGCCCAGCCCTTTCTTATTAAGGGAGCTAGGATAAAATTTGCACTGGCGCACAATGGAAATCTCGTCAATTTTGAATCACTCCGGGATTACTGGATCAAAAGGGGCCACACCTTTACAACCTCAACCGACACAGAGGTCATAGCCAAGCTCCTTGTGCATGAGTATATGCGCGAACAAGACTTTATGGAAGCCATAAAGAATACTACCCGGCATCTTGATGGATCCTACTCCCTCCTTATTCTTACTCCTGATTCCCTTTATGCAGTTAGGGATCCATTTGGTTTTAGGCCACTGTTGATGTGCAACAGTCCGAACGGCTATGCGTTCTCCTCAGAGAGCTGTGCCTTCAAGGTTGATGACTCCTCCCTTATCAGGGACGTAAAGCCAGGTGAGATAATAAGAGTTAGCGACGCGGGGGTGGAAACAGAGAGGATACGGAAAATAAACCGAAGGGCATACTGTATGTTTGAGTATGTGTACTTTGCTCGCCCAGATTCTATCCTAAACGGCGTGTCTGTATATCGGGTGCGGAAAACCCTCGGAGAGCAGCTGGCTCGAGACTTTCCTGTTGACGCCGATGTCGTGGCAGCGGTTCCCTATTCCGGGGTGGCTGCTGCAATTGGGTATTCTGAAAAGAGCGGGATCCCGTACACAGAGGCGCTCTTGAGGAACCGATACGCGGTGAGGAGCTTTATAATGCCGCATCAGAAAAGCCGAGACAATGCGGTAAGCACAAAGCTGATTCCTATAAAAGAAGAAATTGCGGGAAAGGAGATAATACTTGTAGATGATTCCATAGTGCGGGGGACCACTATGAAGAAGATAATCACTCTCATTCGCTCTGCTGGGGCAAAGAAGATACACCTCAGGATCTCCTGCCCCCCTATCCGAGCGCCCTGCTTTTATGGAGTGGATATGCAACAATACAGGCAGTTTATAGCTGCTGAAAAGAGCGTGGAGGAGATACGCAGGTTTATAGGTGCAGATTCTCTCGCTTATAATACCCTAGACAATCTTGTCGCTGCCATTGGTCTTCCAAAGAACAGCCTTTGCCTAGCCTGCCTGAACGAGGACTACCCTACTGAGCTGGGGGAGCTAAAGGCGAAACAGATGAAACTTACAGAAAACCTTGACAAGCCTAAGCAGACACAGGGGGCCTAGGGAATCTTTAGTAATTCCTGCAGGTTCTCCAGTACGTAATCCGGCTTGTACCTGCCCTTGAGTGCTCGGCCTCCGGTTTCCGTGGTTTCCCCTGTGAGGACCAGAGCTGTTTTTATTCCCGCATTCTTTCCTGCCGCGATGTCAGTATTTACCTTGTCCCCAACAATTATACACCTCCCCCTTTCAACACCCAAGATTTCTATCCCTATATCCATTATCTCTCGATGTGGCTTCCCCACTACTATCCCCCTCTTCCCACTTGCTGCTTCCAATGCCTTCACGAACGCTCCAGTTCCCGGCCATATCCTCCCCCCCTCCAGATAAGTGAGATCAGGGGCACATGCCACCAATTTAGCCCCATCTAATAGGTTTTCTACTGCTATTGCCATCTTCCTGTAGTTCAGGTTTAAATCCAACCCAGCGACCACGAAGTCAGCCTTCTTTCTAACAATACGATGCCCCACTTCTTTAATCTCTGACCTTAGGTCCTTGGTTCCCATTGCGTACACTCTCGACTTTCCATTCCTTTTCAGGATATACATCGCTGCGGCGTGCGACGAGGTGATCACATATTTCTTGCTTGTTTTTATCCCAAACCGGGCCAGCCTCCTCACGTAAGAGTCTCTGGATCTTCTGGCGTTGTTGGTTACAAACACAACCCTCTTTCCCAATTCCATAATCTGGTTTATGGTATCTGCTGCATGGGGTATTCCCCTCTCACCGTCCCATATAACCCCATCCATATCAAAGATGTATCCATCCATTTTTTCATTCGTAACCCTACTCCTCTACAACACACCATCCGTGTGCTGCCATATACGCAGCCAAAAACCTTGGTATCTCTGTCTTGTCTGCAGTAAAGGGTCCAAACTCTTCTCCCATAGCGACAATATTCGGTATTTCCCTTAAAAACCTTACGCTTGTTTCCTCCCCATCAAACACGAAGCACTCCCTCATTGGGTCAAACTGATCCAGATTCCCGACCACCCGCGCCAGCAGGGAGCTCCCCCCGTGCAGGGTCTCTGGCAACCTTATCATATGTGTGGTGTCTGTTGTAACCTTTGAATCTACTGGTATCCTCACCCCTGTGTTTTCTGCAACCTCGCGTATCCTCCCTATTCCATATCCCCTTGGAAACGCCCCCCAGTTCCCCTTCTCTATCTCCATCGCAATCCTCTCTCTGTCCTCTATCTTCGATTTTCTTATCTCCTCTATAACCTTCCTCGCTATCCTGCCCTTCAGCCCGCCTTGGCTCGGCTTTGGACCGAAGATCATTCCGTCCCTCTCTGTGATCATGTCCTTGATACTTGCCTCAGCCCCAAGATAGCTGCATATCTCCCTGCGGGCTCTTTCATCCAGCTCCAATACCCTTTTGTCCTCTATTCGCACATGATATCCCCGAGACCCAGAGAAGTTCACTAGCAGTTCCTTTCGGGAGAATCCAAAGTCGTTCATAAGAAAGTCAAGGAGCTTTTGCGTCTCTTTCTTGAGCTCTTCGAAGCATATTTCGCAGAGCCAGTCCTCGCTGTGTTTGTGGTTAAGGTGGAGATCGCCCACATCTATATCAAAAACAAGGTCTGTTCCCAGCCACCCCTTCTCCTCCATGCTCCCTGCTGGAAACTCATATCTGGCTGTGGAATAGTTTATATGGGCTGGTGCCTCCTCCTTTATATAATCAAGGAGCTCTCTGCTGCTCTTAAATGCGCGGTGCCTTATGTTAATCTTCTTTGAGAAGGAACCAAACCCAAATTCTCTCTGGTGGATTGCTTCCGGCTCTGGGATCTCCCTTACCCCTCTGTAGTAGCCCTCAAAGAGCTTCTTGAGCCACATCCGTGTTTTTATGGTTTCATTACTCTCGTTCATTCTTGGAACTCCGGAGGTTTAGAAAGTAGTTTGATACAGGGTGTTTTCTCTTGCACTCCCACTTGCACAACCCATACGATCTTATGCTTTCGCAACCAGGACATGTGTATCCCCTCTCTCGCATAAACCTTATTTGATAAACAGTAGTCTTTTCCTTGTACTTTGGAGATCTCTTGAATATGTTGATCACATCATCGTCCTTTAATCCGAGTCCCAACAAGAAGGTTGCCAGCACAAAATTTGCACTATGGCTGCTCTTTCCAGCTTCTACCTCCTCTATTATTGACCTTATACACGGGGGAAGGGCCTCCTCTTTCAATCTTTTTACCCTTGGTGCTTCTCTCGCTCTTTCCCTCCCCTTCATCAGCCTTATCCTCCTAGCGACTGCCACCAATCCACTGGGGAACCTCCTCTCCCTCGGTATCAGAGACTCTATGAGCTTTGCTATCGCATCCTTCAATATCCAAACAAGCTGCTCCTTTGTTATGCTCACATATCCACCCTCTAGTTCCATCTGGGCTAGATTCAAGAATTCTGGCTTATGCTTCAGAAAGTCTGTAAAGTGTATCCTCAGCCCTCCCTCGGTCCTTATGTCCATCCCAAATTCCTCTCTCGCCATCTTTATCAAATAGCTCAGATCTTCTCTTTCGAGAGACCTCCTATACTCCTCGCTTTTCCTTTTGATATAAGCCTTCTCTATAGGCGGGTCGTTGATAATGCCAAGGAGTATCCTGACTACAACAAATTCCATAACTGCCAGGTCCCTGTCAAGGGTTTTATGCTCTCTCCCTTCAATATCCCTAACAGCATTTTCAATGATCTCTGCGTACATAGGGTTTGTGGACAACTCCTCGAGATCTACATCTAGAGCCTTTACCCTGCTTCTTTCGTTGCTAAGAAAAGGATAGTAGGCCATTCTCCCAAGAGGTTGCGAGTATGGGGGCCTACCCCATGGTCTCGTCTATCCTCGGAGCTAGGAAATAAACAACCCTCCCCGCACCTATTGGATACTCCATCTTCAGGGGGTTGTCCTTCTTTAGGTAGAGTTGGATAACTGTAGACACATCTGTATTTCTTGTCATATTCTTCAGATACTCCAAGGGGAACATGGCCTTTGCTCCCTCTTTTACCTCCAGTTCAAGAACAGCGTCTTTTGGGAAGTTTATTTCAGCCCTTCCGCTTTCGCTTTCAGAATAAACCTTCAATCCCTCCTTCTGTGCATCAAATACAACATAATTGCTGACTAGCTCCACATCTGCCAGGACTTCTTTCAAATCATTTGCTGGAATCTTCACCTGGGAATCAAACTCTATTTTCGGCTCATTCGGATGTGCGGTCGCGTCTATGAGTGGGAGGAGGAACTTCCTTGTGCTCTTCCCCTCATATACCACCTCTAATTTATTCCCCTTTAGCTCAAGCGTTATGCTGTCATCTGGGTGTGCCCTTTTCATTACTCTGGATAACTCAGAGAAATCTATTCCTACGCTCTGTTTTTCTCCAACTTCGTAAACCTTGAACGCACTTTTTGGCATCATGAAGTCCACCATAGCTATCTGCGATGGATCCATCGCCTTTAGAGCCATCTGGTTCTCTGTGAATTCAAATGTTCCCTCATCTATAAGCGCCGCTATTGCATCTATGCTCCTCTTCCAGGAGTTCGCATCTGATATAGTAAGTTTTAGCATTTTCCCCCAAACCTTAGGAATTTAATAGGATGGTAAATAAAAAGGTTACAAGGGATTATCTACTTGATCTGTGGTGAGTGATGGTTACTTCACCCTGGTTCCTCTCTCGAGAGCGAAAGCTTTAAATAGTTTAATATTATATATTTCTAACATAAGGTTAGAATAAATTAACATGAGGGAATAAAATGAATAGAAAAAAATTTGTGGTCTATACAGCCTTGGTTTGCGCTGCGATGGGAGCAGCTATCGGATACGGGGTGTCAGTGAGAAATGCTTTGTTGCCAGCAATTGCCTTTGCTGTTGGATTTGTTTTGATGAGTTTAGGGAGGAGGAGGGTTACAGAGGTCATGGAGGATGAGAGAGTGATTAGAATAAGTGAGAAAGCCTCAAGGAGGGTGTACCAAGTCTTTGTCACTGCAGCTGCCCTGACT
>JAOZPI010000060.1 GCA_029932835.1 archaeon
GTGCACTTCTACGCCTCACACAGCCTGAAGTGCACATCCCAGCCTCGGCGCATAAGAGTCAAAATGATTATCGCTGAGCTTAGCACTTTCCCTTTGGGGGAGGGAGAAAGCGTGAGTAGATATGTGAAGGCTGCCATCAGGGCTCTGAAGGAGAGTGGTGTTAGGGTGGAAACAAATGCTATGGGGACCGTGATTGAAGCAGGGGATATGAAATCCCTTTTAAAGGCGGTAGAAAGGGCACATGAAGCTATATTTAAAGAGGGAGCTAAGAGGGTTTATACCACTTTGAAGATAGACGACCGCCGAGACAAAAAAAGGACAATTGAGGATAAACTCAGGGCTATAGAATAGGTCTAAGATGTTCCTTTATCCACGCAAGGTAGAAGAGATCGGAACCATTATTAGAGATGTGTCTATTCTCACATTTTTCCTTGGGTTTTTGTTTTTGATACCCTTGGTGGTTGGGATTATATACAACGAGGCCTCTTGGCCTGTGTATCTTCTTCTTCTCCTCATAACATCGGGTCCCTCATATGTGTTTATGAAAATTTTTAAGAGCGATAAGAAGCCATTCACGCAGATAACAATAGTGTCTCTGGCTGTTATGTGGATAACCTTCTCTGTTGTTGGGTCATACGCGTTTATAGCAATTGGCGGTATGAGCCCGCTTGACAGCTACTTTGAGTCTGTTTCCTCAATTTCCACCGCTGGCCTTAGCGTTATAAAAATTCCGGAGCTTGTACCCAAGAGTCTTCTATTCTGGAGGAGTCTCCTTTCATGGTTTGGGGGTATTGGAATAACCGCCTTTGCACTTCACTCAATCTTGCAATCAGAGTCTGTGGCCAGAATTGTGCTGGGTGAAGGATTTGAGCATATAAAGCCGAGTTTGGTTAATTCTGCAAAAGAGATGCTCAAGATTTATGCCTTCTGGACAATCATCGGAATTGTAATCATGGTGGCGATCGGCATCCCGGTGTTTGATTCATTTAATCTCTCCATGAACGCTATTTCAACTACAGGGGTGGATATTCACTCTGGTGGGTGGACATATTACGAGAAAAACATGCCCTCAGCTTTTCCGGTTATGGTTTTGGTTGTTGCCATCCTTATGATTATGGGGGCTGTGAGTTTTATAGCACACTATAGGGTCTTGAAAAACAGACGCCTTGGGGAGTATTTAAGACAGGGGGAGACAAAATTTTATATAGGGGTTTTATTGGTCGGAGTTGGGCTGATATCCTCTTATCTTATTCTAAATAATCAAAATCCTACAGCCTTTGCGTATGAAGCTATTTCCACATCCACTACAGGAGGTTATGAGCTTTCTCCTTATATAGCCAAAGACGCAGGGAACTTTGTAATGGCTATACTGATTATTCTGGCATTGATAGGCGGATCCTCTAATAGTGCTGCTGGGGGGATAAAAGCATACAGGATCCATCTAATGCTAAAATACATTATATGGAAAACTAAACAACAGGTGTACCCAAGTGGTGCTGTAACCCACCTAAAGCACGATGGCAAGGTTGTAACTAGTGAACAAATCTCAGATATTGCGATCTACGCGTTCATTTATTGCGTTGCTATTATAGTAGTGTCAACTATGATAATTGGAGTGCAGGAGGATATAAAACCGACAGACACTCTTTTGATGGTGTCAAGCGCACAGAGCGGAGGCGGTATCTCCCCAATAGCTGCATATGCACTCAGATGGCCTGCGAAGGTCGGACTTATTGGAACCATGCTGTTCGGAAGGCTAGAGTTCTATCCTCTGTTTGCACTTATCGGATATATTCTCAGAAGGTATTGATACTAAACGCTGAGAGCGAGCAAGATATGGACCGGAAGGCAGCGTGGATTTAAAAAACAAAACCGGGTTGGCAGAGAACAAAAGAAGAAACTACTTCTTCCCCTTTACGCGCTCGTACACGATAAAATCTGGCTGTTTTTCCTCAGATTTGAAGTTGTTAGGGAAGATCACATACTTCTGGTTATTTAACTCCATACTGAAGTATGGGTTTCCCTCTGAGGATTTGTTCTGCCAGAGAGCGCCCACCTTGTTCAGATTCTGGTCCATTTTTCCGATGTAGACGGAGGCTGGGAGAAACTATAATATTGACAGAGAGGAGATTTATAGTTTTTTGTTGAAAAGATTATATTCGGGGGATAACATTCGGGGGGAGGAAAGAATTATGATGAAAGGATCTTCTCCACTTTAGCTATTTCATCTTTTGTTGTTATAACGAGCAGCTTGTCTCCGGAAGTTATTTTAATTCCAGGACCTATTAGCACCTTTTCGCCATCCTGTCTGAAAATGAGCAAGATCTTGGATCTTTCTGGAAGCTTTATATTTACTGCCTCCTTTCCGATCAACCCTGACCCATCCAAAACCCTAAATTCCACAATCTCGGTTTCTCCCTTGTCCAGCATAGCGAAGCCTGTTATATCAGGGTCCCTCACCATCTCTTCTATCTGTGTTGCAATAGAAAGTTCTGGATAGATCACGGCATCGATGCCCAGCCTCTTGAAGAGGGACTCACTATACTCAATGTGGGTTATCCTGCACAAAGCCCGCTTTGCACCAAGCTGCTTTGCAAGCAAAGAGATTAGTATATTGGCATCATCACTTCCGGTCATAGAGAGGATTACATCCGCTTCTTCCACTCCTGCCTCTTCCAGAACCTTTATCTCTTTGGCATCGCCGTTTATTACAAGAGCATCAAGTTTATCTGTTATCTCCTCTGCTCTCTCCTTTCTCTTCTCAATTAGAACGACATCGTTTCCCTTCTTTGTTAGAAACTGTGCTGTGTAGAACCCCAATACACCTATACCTGCTATGATGATGTACATAGTAATACAAACACTTTTGGAAATAAAAATCCAGCAGGTTGAGACACTCGGTGTGGAGTTAAAAGCGGCGGGGAGAAGTAGAATACCAACTGGAGGAAAGGCATTTAATACACCACCCCGCCTTTACTTATACAGTACCAAAGATAAAAATAGTGTAGATAAAGAAGATGTAGAGGATAAGAAGGAGAACACCTTCTATCCTTTGGAGTCTCCTCCCACTTAAAGCAAGCAATGGGAGGAACGCGGTCACTACGAGAAGCAGGGGGAGTGAAAAGGAGACAAATAGGGGTGAAATAAGAAGGGGAGTGATCAGGGATGATAAACCAACAATTAGGGTGATGTTGAAGATGTTCGATCCTATGATATTACCCAAGAGTATACTGATGTGGCCCTTTCTAATAGAAGAAAACGAAACTGCTACCTCTGGAAGAGAGGTGCCGAGCGCTATTAAACTGGCTCCGATTACATCGTAGGATATATTAAGCTCAGTAGCTATTTTTATTACCACCGATATGAGAAACTTGGAACTGAGGTATATTCCAAGGAGGCTAAGGAGAGCGATCACAACATCCTGTCCAAAGCCCTGCCGAAGTGGACTTATCCGGGATCGGATTCTCCTGTAGGTCTCCAAATCAAATCCCTTCCCAACAAAATCCCTATAAATTTCTTGTTTCTTCGTATTGGGAAGGTGAAGAGGGGCGGGGGGAGTCGTGGGCTTCCCCCCATATAGACGACCGAGGTATTCGACGATGCGATGGGCATAGAGAAATCTTGGGCGTACGTGGAAGAGATAAAGGATGTAGACAAAACTCAATGAAAGGAGAAGCGCTCCCTCCAAGAGGGTAATAATACCGTCTATGGACAAGAAGAAAAACAAGGCTGTGATCATAAGGAGGAAAAGAACATCGCGAAAGAGCGTCCGGCGGTTTACATGAATAAAAACAAAGATGGCACTCAAAGCCAGGTTTAGGCTTATGTTTATTATATTTGCCCCTATCACGTTGCCAATAACGATTCCCCCTACTCCATGCATAGATGCCATTATAGAGGAGGCAAGTTCAGGCAGAGAGGTCCCAATAGCTATGATGGTAATTCCAATTATGAATTCCTTTACGTTTAGGTAGTGGGCCAGTCGTGCGACTGCCTCTACGAGATAATCGCTGCTCTTCACCAGCACCAAAATCAGAGAGGACGCCAATAAGAGGTCTAGTAGCACCACTTTGAAGTCATAATTTGATTCCGGAGTTTAGGGATCTGCACCACAGCCATAAGACGAGTTAAAGGGAATAAACAGGAGCATCACACAATTGAGATCCCGCTATTCTCCTTAATGGCTCTGCGGGCATATCGCAGTTTTATTGGATTTTCTGCATAGAGGGTGTAGAGGACTTCCCCCTCCTCCACCTTGTCTCCAATTTGCTTGTTTAAAAAAAGGCCTGCTTTCTTATCTCTGGGAGTTCCAAGCAACCGTGCAATCTGGGATATATGCGAATTAGAGATGTGCTTTATCCTGCCTGATGCAGGAGCCAGAACCCTGTATGAAAATCTTCCTGGTTTTAGGTCCTCTAGCGCGATACCCGGGTTGCCCCCCTGCACCTGTATTATCTCCTGCATTTTCCTGAAGGCTCCCTGCGAGTCTATGGCCTCCCTAGCCATCTTCTTTCCCTTCCCACGACCTGCAAGCCCTGAAAATTCCAAAAGCCGGCCTGCCAGCATGACGGCCTTGTCGACAAGATCTTTGGGCCCTTCACCATTTAGAGAGAGCAGAACATCCCTAGCCTCTAACACAGGCCCTATGCCCCTTCCAATTGGGTGGGAACCATCTGTTATGACATATTCTACACGCATCTCTACCTCTCTTCCCAGCTCTACAAACTTCTTCCCCAGACGTCTTGCTTCCTTTTTCTTTTCTATCTTCGCACCCCTGCCACAGGGGATATCTATGATCACATAATCACTCCCAACGCTCTTCTTTTTTGAAATTATGCTAGCGAGTAGCTGTCCCTCTGCATCTATGGAGAGGGGATATTCAACCCGTATTATCTTGTCGTCTGCAGGTGCCAAACTCAAACCACCCCCCCCCACAATACCCGCGCCCACTTTTTCCACTATCCTCCTAACCCCCCTAGCATCAAAAGTAACAGGAGCTAAAATCTCCATAGTGTCTGCAGTCCCTGCTGGAGAGGTAATAGCTCTGGAGGAGGTTTTTGGCATTTTTACTCCAAAGGAGGCCACAATAGGAACTATCAGCATTGTAGTTCTGTTTCCCGGCACGCCACCTA
>JAOZPI010000009.1 GCA_029932835.1 archaeon
AGGAAGATTATACGGTGACTGCCACACCTTGGACACAAGAGAGCCATTTTTGTTATGGGAGATCCCAAGAGTGGGCCTGATGGGATTCGAACCCATGACCTCTGGCTTGCTCAGAGCTGATTCCCTTTGGGAATACTTTGCAAGGACGCGCACAACGTCCAAGCCCGTATAAGACCAGCGCTCTAACCAAGCTGAGCTACAGGCCCGTGGTAGGCAGTCTTGGAAGACGCGATATTTTTGAAATAAGTAGAATAAAAGGAAAACGCACAATTAGAGCTTTTCCCATTTTTTTAGTTCTAGAATCTCCCCAAGGGTTTTGCCCTCCTCTATCTCCTTTCGTATTCGATCTTCTTTCTCCTTTACGTATAGAGCCCTGCTCGCAATCTCGTAGGCCCTCTTCTTTGGTATCACCACAACTCCATCTTCATCTGCCACAATATAATCTCCCGGGTTTACCTCAACCCCCCCACATTTTATGGTAACATTTACCTCACCCATTCCCTTTGGCTCTCCGGCTGTTGGGCTAACACACCTTCCATATATCGGGAAGTCCAGATTTTTTATCTCTTCAATGTCTCTCACCCCTCCGTCTATTACAAGGCCTGCGATTCTCTTGCGCAGGGCACTTCTAGTAGCCAGCTCTCCCCATAGGGCCACCCTTGATTCATGGGCATCTACCACAATGACATCGCCCCTTTTTGCCATATCAATGGCCTGTACAACCTTTGACCAATCTCCGGGATATGCCCTGACTGTGAAAGCCTTGCCGAAGAATTTCTTCGGAACAGATAGATACTTGATCCCCCGCATTTCGCCCCTCCTGTGCATTGCGTCTGTAATATTCGCGGTAGAGACTTGGTCAAGCATTTCCTCTACCTTCTTTCTCTTAAGTGGCGCCTGAGATTTTGCCTCCAGGTGGAGGTCCCTCATCAGGTCTTTTATCTTTTTTGCAACCACTCTTGCATTTGGAGCCTTTGTTATAGCCCCCCCCACTACTATTATCTCCCCACCACCCTTTACCGCTTGCTGCACGTTGGTTGCGTCCAACCCCCCTCCAACCGCTATGGGGATGTCCACAATCCCTGAAACCACCTTGAGATCTCCAAAGACTTCCTTTCCAACCATCTGTTGGTCTATACCTGTATGCACCATTATGTAATCTGCTCCCAACTCCTCTGCCCTCCTCGCCCTTTCCTCCAGGTTCTGGACATTGAGAAGGTCCACCATAACCTTGCAACCGAAATTTCTGGCGGTTTCCACAGACTGCAGAATCGTCTGGTCATCAGACATGCCCAAGACTGTAACAACCCCAGCCCCCGCCTTTGCAGCAGCCTCTGTTTCTATGTCTCCAGTATCTGCAATTTTCAGATCCGCTACGATCGTTTTTTCTGGAAACGCCTTCTTTAAGGCCCTCACAGCCTCCATACCAACCGCCTTTATGAGGGGTGTCCCTGCCTCTATCCAATCCACTACCTCATACACCTCTCGACCAATCTTGATTGCTCTCTCCAAGTCCACAAAATCCAAGGCAACCTGTAGGATCATCACTCCCAATTGAAGATACAGGTATAAAAAGTGGGGTAGATGGCATTGGTTTAAACACAGGAACTCCAAAAAATTCCTTTTTTTACAAAAACATCAAAATAAGCGAGAAACGGACGATGGAATACTTTAGGCGAATTATGAAGGAGAGCGCACCACTGCTCCTTCTCTTGGTGCTTGGAGAGCTCATCGCTGGGGTCATCCTCAATAATTCTGTACTTAGCCTAGAGAATATCCCGGGCCTTGTGATATTAATCCCTGCGATTCTGTCTCTTCGCGGGAATGTATCCAGCGCCCTGGGAAGCAGATTAGGATCCTACATACACTTGGGTCTCATAGAACCAAGCCTAAACATATCTACGTTCAAAAAGGGGGTAGTGAAGGAAAACATATACGCGTCTATAACACTAAACATCACCCTCTCATTTGTTCTGGGAATCTTCGCGTACATCACTTCTTTGATTATGGGAATCACAAGTGCAAACGTGCTTATCCTTACCTTTATTGCAGTGGTTACTGGATTTCTCTCTGGGATCTTTTTGGTGTTCCTTACCATTGCTTTGGCAGTGTTCACCGCCTCAAAGGGGATGGATCCGGACAACGTCCTAACCCCCACTGTCGCGACTATCGGAGATGTTTTTACACTGCTGTTTCTCTTTTTTGTCGCACAACTATCGCTCTCAATATTTTAATCATTTAATCAGAAAATAAGAGGGGGAAAATGGAGGAATTCGAAACCGTTGAGGAAATATCCGATGAGGTATTTGAAGAGAAGAAAACCCTAAAGGACATATTGGTAGAGATGAAGGATTTATCGGAGGCAATGGCAGACCTAGCTTATTCTTCTATCCTCCTGAACAGCAGGGAGATAGCTGAGGAGGTTGTTGAGATGGAGGAGGAGATGGACAAGCTCCGCATAGAAGCAGAGATAAAGGCAATGCTGGCGTCTAGGAATAGGGAGGATGCAGAGGATTTGGTTGGCATGCTGCACATCGCAGAGGCAGCCGAGGCAATGTCAGACGCCGCAAAGAGTATCGTAGATGTTGTTTTGAGAGGAGAGGGGGAACATCCAATACTACAGAGGATGTTGTCAGAAGCTGAGGAGATTATAACAAAGGTGAACGTTGGAGGAAGGTCCATCCTTGTGAACAAGACACTGGCAGATTTGAAGTTGAGCACGAATACAGGAATGTACGTAATAGCTATAAAGAGGGGAAACCGCTGGATCTACAGGCCAGGAAAGAAAACAAAGATACAAAGGGGGGACGCCCTAATAGCTGTTGGAAACAAGGAAGGCAAACAGGTGCTCCAGGACATAGCGAGTGGGAAAAGGAGAGAGATATAGGCTGGTTCTTCGTCGTTCTATAACTTGTAGCAGCTGTTTTTAAGTTTATTCTGATAAATTTTATTATGTATGTTGAAGCCTCTGGCGGTTCTCAGGCAAGAGTAATAGTGAATGTGGTGGTAGTTGTTTTTCTAGTGATAGGAATGTTTATGGTACTTCAGTACTTCCACTTCATATATCTGCGGGATGTGCCAGTAATAGGAGGGTGGCTCATGGATGTATATGAGCAGATATTCGGGATACCAAAGGTTCTCATACTACATGGTGAGGACTCAATCGGGGATTGGACCGAACTGCGGAGTGTTCTCTCACACCATCTGTTCTTTTACAGCGAAGACATTGATGTGGATAAGTATGGAGCAGGGCTGGGAGAAAAGCTAAAAGAATTTGGATTGGTTATTGTGGAGGACGCAAGGAGGCTGGACAAGGACAAACTTATAAACTTGGACGATTATGTGAAGGGAGGAGGAAATCTGATATGGGTCGGAGATGCTGGAACTATAGGGAAGGTTGAGTTTAAGGATGAGGTGATCGCGACTCAAACCGGATGGCTCCGAGACATCGTTTGCATAGACAAAGAGACCCTCCTGAGATGCGACTGCAAGAGTGTTAAGAATGGATCTAGTTGTAAGTTCCTCCCAGAGAAAGCAGAGCAGATACAAGAGGATTTTTCTGAGGTCTTGGGAGTGAGATTCATAGAGAACATTGAGGTGGATAACCCAAGGCTGGAGATCTTGGATAGCAGAAACTGGGTGGTTTCTGGAGTGAATAAAAGCTATGAGATCAAGGGTGTTTACAGAATAAGCAGGGTATCAAATGAGTACACCACTGCTCTCGTGGCCAATGTAAACATCACGAAGAAAAAGGCGTATCCTGCAATAGTGGTAAATGACAATCCTGGATCCAGCGGAATGGTTGTGTATTTTGCATACCCACCAGAGAAGACACCAGAGATCCTCCTACCGCTTGTCAGGAGAATGAGATATTAGGGTGGGTGTTTGAGTTCGACTAAATTTTATTTTATATTGAAAACCATCTAATTATCTCGGTTGTTTATTGACAAGGGAAGAACCCAACATAAGATGAAAGACCTGAATTATGTCATAGGGAGACTGCAAGGACTCTATGAATTAGTAAAGATATTAAAGGATTTGGTGGGAAAGGGGGGGCAGGGAAATTCTGAGGTTGTGTCAGTTATAACAGAGCATATATCCAGCCAACTATCTGCCATACTATCAGAGTTTGATGAATTGGATGTAAAGCCAGAACACAAAGAGCTCGTACAGCAAATAAAGGAAAAACACGAGGAAGCGGAAGAGAAGGGGGAGGACAAGGGCACAGAGGAGAAGCTGGAGAAACACGAAAAAACAGTGGACGAGCTATTGAAAGACCTAGAGGGTCTGAGAAACCAATAACAGCGAGGTCTACATAACGACTTTTCATAAGCATTTTTATTCTAAGAACCGTTTTTGTATACAATGGCGAACAGCGCATCCAACAGTACACTCAGCACGGTTAATGCTAGTATTTCTATGAACCCGCCAGCAGGCGTGGGTGCACAAACCTCCCTATACGCTGAGATGGCGATAAGTATAATCGTGCCCCTTCTGATATTTTCTCTGTTTGTCCTGATCATATGGTGGGGAACAAAAAAGGCAGAGAGGAAGAAGAGGACTATTGAGATGTCCTACAACCTTATCGCCCTGCAGTTATTGGCCTTTCTGATGCTGCCTGTATGCAAAGGTTCGGCGATATGCCTCCTCTGGAGCATGCTCCCTGTAGCTATGTTCGCACTCTTGATCTGGTTCATGTATCACCGGGCAAAAAAGGAGGCTGAACACAAGATCAGGGTAATCAAGGGGATGAAGAGAGGCGCAGTAAAGTTAGAGAAAGTAGAGGAGAAGAAGGCAGACCCAAAGACGAAAAAGGGGGAGGGAGAGGTAAACCATAAGTACATAGAGGGGATTGTGCGAGGGGTCGTGGAGAAGAAGGGAGGAAAGAAAGCAGGGAGGAAGGAGTAAATAGGTTAGATCAGATAGGACTTTACCCCACACCCGGATCCAAATTCTGATAGGGAGTTATAGGCTCCTGCCTTGTCAAATATTATAATATCTCCTTCATCTATGTGAGGAAGAAGAGCCCTCCTGCGAAAGACGTCCAAGCTACACAAACTGGAACCCAAAAGGCGATATGAGTGCTTTCTTCCGGTTTTCAGAGTCCTCGCGGGTAGTTCTATTCCCGCTATTATGGTATCTATATGTGTTCTGTATACAGATGCGTTCAGGATAACATCTCCTCCGTTGACGAGCACCGCCCTCGTTACAAGGCTGCAAGCAGGGCCTACTATAAATCTGCCTGGCTCCATAAAGACCCTCCCAACCCCAGAATCGCGAAGAGCAGAGATTCCGCCCCTTAGTATCCTCAGAAGTTCCTCTGAAAGGGTGTCTCGCTCTGAGGTGGAGTAGTCTATTGGGAGCCCTCCGCCTATGTCAACCACGTCTACTGACCACTCTTTCAAATCCTCAAATTTTCCACTCCAGAGCTCTGGGTCCTCCCCTTGGGAGAAGGTGTGATGCAAAACTCCAACCCGGCCAGGACACTTTTTGATCATAGCGCTTATTAGGGAGGGGGCGAGATGGGGGATATAACCCCGCTGGTATCTATTCGTGGCTTTGGACCTACCAGTCCTGAACAACACCAGAGATTTTGTGTCCAAGCTTGGGTAAAGGTTTTCAAATGCCCTCTGGGTGTCAACCACAAAGTTTTTACACCCCCTTTCAACTAACCAACTAACCTTATCCTCCGTTAGGCCGCGTTCACAGTAGAGAATCCTGTTCACATCGACCCCCAAGGAGAGAAGATGTGAAAAGTCCTGCGTATTTGAAACCGAGAATCCCAAACCCAAGTCTGCCAAGACGCGCAGTATGGGGGGGTCAGGATTTGTCTTTACAGAGTAAAATAAGTCCGCTCCGATCCTCTGGAGATCCTTTACCTGAGTCCTCAGAATGTGCTTGGAGCAGACAAAGAAGGGATCTTTAGAGTCCAACAGTTTAGGTGGTATCTCAATCATTTCCCACAACCCTGTCTTGGGAGCCCTCCACTCTCTCAAACACATAAGTCATTACGAGAGGAAAGATTATGGTTGCATCTCCGTGCACCGTTACACCCCTCCCAGAATTTTTCATCTTCCCCCACGATATTGCTTCTCTTGTAGTAGCACCAGAGAGAGATCCGGAATAGGGGGATGCGGTGGTTATATACACAAGATAATCTGCCCCACCATTTGTTATATTGGACAGAATCGCATGATGTTTAGCGACTCCGCCTCCCAGTGCTATTATCCCTATTTTTTCCAGTGGTGATGCCTCAAAGACTATGTTCTTCAGATCGGAAACCACATCTATCTGAAAATTCAGGTTATTTCTCAACTCCTGCAACTGAAATCCAAAACTACCGTCTGTGATGGCTGGACAATATATATGAACCCCCCTTCTCATTGCCTGGTAGAGTATTGAATTCTTATCTCCTTTGCAGTAGTCTCCAAGTCTGTTTATGAGTTCTGAAGGGGTTATGATGTCCCCTGGATTTATTATATTCAAGAGCGCTCGGTGCAGGGTTTTGTCCAAAAGCTCATAGCTCTTGGAGGGTACTAATATGTTTCCAATTCTGTTCATGTTGTTACTTGCTAGGGTCTCGTCCCTATCCTCGAAACTCCCAAGTGAGAAGTCGCCGCCCTGAGCCTTTATAAAGTCCTCCTCTACAGCGCCAACCGTGGTAATAACAACATCTGCATATCCCCTCTCTATTGTTTGTGCAAAGAGCCCCCGGAGGCCGGAGGAGACCATATTGGAAGTAAAACTAAGGAAGATTTTAGCACCTGCCCTCTTCATATCAATTATCAAATCAGCAGCTCTTTTTAACTCAGTAGCTTGGAAGCCGACAGATCCCAGCATATCAACAAGATCCTCCACTTTGATGCCCCTTCTCCATCTGAGATCAAAAACTTGTGAAGCCATTATGCCGATGGGCATATATTAGAACAAAGCGGTTAAAATACCATGGTCCGGATTCTGAACGAAACAAGGAGGAGTATAGTAGCTGAGAATGCAAAGGAGGTACGGGGGATTCTGGGAAGGATGCGGGGGTTGATGCTTAAGAAAAGCCCGGAGTGTGTAATTCTTGTAGCACCAAGCTCTTCCATCTCAGCGTCTTCAATCCATATGTTTTTTATGCTGCAGAGGATTGACGTCATTTGGGCCGATGATGAATTACGGGTCGTAGATCTTCTCTCTAACCTCAAGCCGTGGAGCCTTAGAATATTTAGGCCGTCAAAGCCAGCTAGGTATGTAATCGAATGTCCATCTGGGACTATAGAGAGAACAAAGACTAAGAGGGGAGATCGCCTTTCCTTTAATAAACCACAAAGGAGGAATTTGGAGCATATTTATTCAGAGATAGGATAAATAAGCATGCTTCTATTTTGCAACCAGAGATCAAGGGAGCTAGGTGAAAGAGTAGCCAAGGATATTGGAACAGAGATTGGAGAGATAGAAAGAAAGAGGTTTCCAGATGGGGAGATGTATATTAGGGTAGGGGAACGAGTCAAGGGGGAGGATGTTGTGCTAGTGCATACAACAAAAGACAACAATGATCTGGTTGAATTAATATTGACCCTCTCGGCCCTGAGAGAGAACGGAGCAGAAAGGATAGTATGCGTGATTCCGTACATGCTTTATCAAAGACAGGATACCGTGTTCTTAGAGGGAGAGGCCATAAGTGCTAAGGCTGTCCTTATGATGATAAACGAGTTTGCAGATAACATTGCTGTAGTAAATGCACACTTTCTGGAGAGGGGGGGGAGGTTCAAGTTCGGAGGTGTGGAGGTAGAAAATATGAACGCTTTCCCTCTCTTAGGTGGATACTACAAAGGGGTGGAAAATGCTGTGGTTTTTTCTCCAGACGAGGGATCAATGCATTATGCGAGATCTGCTGCTGAGGTTATTGGATGTGAGTATGACCACCTTGTGAAAAAGCGCATAGATGGGGAAACAGTAGAGATACAACCGAAAAAGTTGGATATCAATGGAAAAAACGCCATAATACTGGACGATATTATATCCACAGGCGGAACTATGAAAAGGGCTGCAGAGGAGCTGATAAAGCAGGGAGCCAAGAGCGTCCATATAGGCTGTGTTCATGGGGTATTCGCAAAGGGGGTGGATATGTTTAGTGGCATGGACATTGTCTGTTCCGATACGCTCCCAACACCATTCAGCTGCGTCTCAGTAGCTCCGCTGGTAGTAGATCTCGTGGAAAGGGAAGGAATATAAGGGGGATGTGAAACTAGCATGGGATGGGGGGTCTTAAGGAAAAGAAACCTTGAGGTTTGGCCCCTTCTGGACGCTAATCTTGGATATGTGTCCAGTCCCGCGGATGTCCTCCTCTATCTCCTCAACCGCCTTAGGGTCTGGAGCCTCTATGAGGATCTTCCCAATCTCGGCATTGAGGGGCATTCCCCTGTCTGTTTTGTATACACGAATGCGACTTATTATATCTATGAGGATCTTTCCTAGTTCTTCAGCCCTTGGATCCCTTAAGGATTCGTCAGGGTCTGGAAATTCTTGAAGGTGCACTGATTTCTTGTGGAATAAACTGGTGTATATCTCTTCGGTAATATGGGGAGTAACAGGAGCGAGGAGACGGAGAATCACACTCAGAACGTGGAGGAGGGTATATTGAGCCGCATATTTGGACTCTTCTCCATATATCTCTGGTTTGTATAGGCGATGCTTTACCATTTCTATGTAGTAGTCCGCAAGCTCATGCCAGACAAACCCCCTTAGTTCCTGCACCGGGATTGTAAAAACATATCTATCAAAGTTTTCCCTAATCAGAGAGATAAGGCCCTGCAGTCTTGAGAATATCCACCGATCAGTTGCACGAAGATGTGGTTTTGGACCCTCTACATAGTCCCGAACCATAAACTCGACAAAGCGGGAGACGTTCCAGAGCTTTGTAAGAAATTTGTTGGAGTGCTCGCATTCTTCCCACGAAAAAGGGTAGTCCTCTCCAAGGGAGCCCATAGCAGCCCACTGCCTCAGTGCGTCTGCTGGATATTTGGACAAAACCTCCTCGGGTGTTATTATATTGCCAAGAGACTTGCTCATCTTTTTTCCATCAGGTCCGGCCACCATTCCATTAACCATGAGGTCTCTAAAGCATGGTTTGCCTGTGAGGATGAGGTTTCTGAGTATTGTGTAAAAGGTCCAAGTCCTTATTATCTCATATCCCTGTGGTCTCAGCGTGACGGGATAGGTCTTCTCAAAGAAGGAGTTGTCCTTTCCCCATCTGGATATCACAAGGGGCGTTATTGAGGAATCCACCCAACAGTCGCACACATCAGATGCTCCCAGTGCAGTGCCACCGCAACTACACTTCTTGACTGTTCCCCTCGGATCCACAGGCAGCTCTCCCTCATCTGCGGGGATTATCTTCCCACACTTCTCACAGACCCAGAAGGGAAGGGGCGTACCAAATACCCTCTGGCGCGATATTACCCAGTCCCAATCCATGGAGGCAGACCAATCCTGTAGGCGACCAAACATATATGGGGGATACCAATTCATTGTGCGGGCAGCGTTTGTTACCTCGTCCAGCAGATCTCTAACCCGTATAAACCACTGTTCCATAGGGAGCAGTTCTATAGGGGTCTGACAGGAGGATCTCTCTGTATGGGAAAGGACATTATGCTTTATTTTTTCTACCTTCTTGATCCTTCCAAGCTCCTCCAGCCTTTTGACTATACGCCTCCTGCCCTCCTCAATAGTTTCTCCAGAGAAATCCCCAGCAACCTCGCTGAGCTTTCCGTCAGGGGTTATCAAATCTACGACAGGGAGATTGTACTTTTTTTGCCATTTTATGTCCTGCTCATCACCAAAGGTGCAAAGATAAACCACACCAGTCCCAAACTCTCTGTCTACAGATTCGTCTGCAATTATTGGAACGCTCTGCCCGAATATTGGCATAGTGGCTTTCTTCCCCACAATATCCTTATATCTCTCATCATCAGGGTGCACAAATACGGCAACACAGGCTGGCATCATCTCTGGGCGGGTAGTAGCTATTGTTGTTTTTTTGCCTCCCTCAACATCCACTTCTATATAATACAGGCTTCCCTCCCTCTCGATATATCCGACCTCAGCCTTTGCAAGAGCTGTACCACACTTCCAACACCAGAGAACAGGGTGCTTACCGCGGTAGAGAAGGCCCTTTTTATAGAACTCCAAAAGAGTCTTCTGCACTACTCTCTTGTACTCATCGCTCATAGTTCGATAGCTGAGGGACCAGTCTGTTGAATATGCAAGCATGTCAAACTGCGATTTCATGCGCTCTATGGCATCCTCTGTCCATTTCTCACATGCCTTCAGGAAACTCTCTCTGTCCTGCTTCCGTATATTCAGATTTCTCTCAACAGCAAGCTCTGTGGGAAGCCCATGGCAGTCAAATCCCTGCGGGAGGAGAACATTCCAACCTGTCATACGCTTATATCTGGCTACTATGTCGATCCACACGTGGTTATAAACGTGGCCGAGGTGGAGGCTACCGGATGTAAATGGTGGGGGAGTGTCTATGGAATAAACAGGGCGTGGATCGTTGATATCAAAGCGGTAGAGGTCTTTCTTTCTCCACTCTTCCTGCCATTTCTTCTCAATTGATGGATCGAATCTCTTTGGGAGCATATTGCCTTAGTTTGATATCTTTTATATTAAAAACGGATCACATGGTGGAGATGGAGGAGGGATGAAACTCCGAAAGGGAATTTATCAACAGGTCTGGCCCTGACGCTGCGAGCTCTTCTCTACTATTTGCTCCAGTCGCCACAGCTACCACTTTCATTCCTGCTCTCTTAGCCCCGATTACACCATAAACTGTATCCTCAAATACAAGACAATTCTTTGGATCTTCTCCAAGCCTCTTGGCAGCAAGTAGGAATATTAGGGGAGATGGCTTTGCTTTTTCTACCTCGTCTCCGGTCACCACCACATCGAAGTATGGCAAAAGACCGAAGGTGGACAAAATGTTGTACGCAGGAGGCGCCCGTCCAGATGTGGCTATAGCGAGTTTGTATTTCCCCTTCAGACTCTCTAAAAGGGGAATGGCACCCGGCAGGATAGTTATCTCCTGCAAACGCTTCATGAACGCCTCCTTTATTTCATCCACGATACTTTCAATATCGATTTTTGCAGGAGTTATGCCCTTCGCCCTTAGAACATCCACCATAATGTCTCTTGCTTTTTTCCCAAAGCTAGCCTGCACTGTTTTGGGATCTACACTTATCCCAATCTCCTGCAGAATACGCATATAGACGTCCAAATAGAGATGCGTGGTATCCACTAAGGTTCCATCTAGATCAAAGATTACCGCCCTTATCATCCTTCCTTGCTTCCGCCCTCATCAACCACATCAAATCCAGCCTGTTCTAGCTCTCTCAAAAGCCTCTGCGGACTCTCTAATATAGCGATTCCCTCTGACTCCAAGTATTTTATGTTCCTAAGGTCGGCTTTCCGAGGCCTCATGTGAACTATGCTTCCTCCAGGTGTGAGTATGTCAGGTATTTTGACCTCCTTTGGCACCCAGTCTGTTGGGACCATGTAGATGGGAACTCCAGTCTTTAGTGCCATAGAAACTGCAGTCGTTACCAAGTTATCAGCTATTCCGTTTGCTACCTTTGCAACTGTGTTTGCAGTCGCGGGGGAAACAACAACAGCTTTGAACTCTCCAAGGCTCACACTCCCAGCTCGTTCGGAGGAGACATCATCGTCTTCGACTACTTCCCAGGTTCTTCTCACATCACGCAGGAGCTTGTATTTCTCTAAGACCTTCCTCCCAGCCCGAGACAGAAAAACGATAATAGTAGTGTCTATTTTCCCCATAACCTCTATGGAATCTGTCAGGAAGTCACCAGCCCCAGTGATGCACCATAGAATTTTCATAGAGTAAAATATGAGAGATTATTGAAAAATTAGAGATTTGCATACAATACGGCGACATCACTTCAGACGCTCCAGTATTATGGCAGGGCATACCCTTTTTACGCCCCTCATTTCGCCTATGTGCTCCAAAAAAGATGCAAGAGCAGGAGAATCAGGAAACCAAGCTTCAAGGAGTATCATGTGGTCCCCAGTGGAGGAATAGAGACGCTTGATCTGGTCCAACTTTCTCAATTCTGTCAGAGTGGGCAGATACGTGTCTGGTTCAGTATCAATTCCGATAATTGCTTTTGTCTCAAATCCTATCTTTGTGGAGTTTATGTCAATAGTGTACTTTTCTATCACCCCCCTCTTCTCAAGTAATTTTACCCTTTTCCTCACCGCTGTTTCACTAACCCCAAGCATCTTGGCAATATGTGTGTAAGGCATGCGAGAGTCCTTCTCTAGTATTTCAATGAGCCTTAAGTCCGAAATTCGAACCATAATGTATTTATATGGATAGAATATATAAATAAAAGAAGAAAATAAAGGTAAAAAATTGAAACTGGGGGGTAAGCAAAAGATAGAATGAAGAAGACAATAGAAAACCTAGCAAAGGCATTTGTAGGCGAAAGCCAAGCAAGGAATAGGTACACCATATACGCGAAGATAGCAAAAAAAGAGGGATATGAGCAAATAGCCAATATCTTTCTAGAAACAGCTGAAAATGAAAGAGAACACGCAAAATGGCTTTTTAGGCTCTTGAATGAACTTGTAAAAAGAGAGGGAAGTGCGGATTTAGATGATTTAAGGGTGGAAGCTGCAGTTCCAACTGTCCTAGGGGACACAAAAGAAAACCTAAGGGCTGCAATAGCGGGGGAGAGTTATGAAAATGAAACCATGTACCCAAACTTTGCGAAGGTGGCAGAGGAGGAGGGACTTTCAGATATCGCGAGGAGGCTGAGGGCAATCGCAATCGCTGAAAAGCACCACGAGGAGAGGTATAAAAAGCTATTAAATGAGGTAGAGGGGGGAACAGTATTCAAAAAGGAGAAGAAGGTCTTCTGGGTATGTTTAAAATGTGGATATGTGCACGAGGGGGAAGAGCCCCCAGAGACGTGCCCGTCCTGTGGACACCCAAGCTCCTATTTTGAGAGAAAGTGTGAAGAGTTTTAGCAGTGTGATAAAATGACCAAAAGAATGCAGATATACCGGTGTAGTGTGTGTGGCAATATTGTGGCAGTTTTACACCCTGGAGTAGGAAAGCTCGTGTGTTGTGGGAGAGAGATGGAGCTGTTAGAAGAGAAAGAAGAGGAAACAGGACAGGAAAAGCATATCCCAGTGATAGAGGAGGGAGAAGGGAAGGCAAGGGTAAGGATAGGCTCAGTTCCTCACCCAATGGAGGAAAAACACTACATAGAGTGGATAGAGATTGTTGCCGATGGTGCTATATTAAGAAAGTTCTTGTCCCCTGGAGACAAACCAGAAGCAGAGTTTGAAGTGAGTGGAGGAGTAGAGGGGACGCGAACATACTGCAATGTCCATGGTCTCTGGAGGGCATAACAACCGACATGGAGAGAACGAAAAGAGCAGAGGAGGGTCCGGAGGTAGAGAAAGAGAAGAGATAATAAAGGTGTATGCAGAGATAAAGGATAAGATTGAGCAAAAGTTCTTTGAGTTTAGAAGAAGGGGAAAGGAGAGGGACAAGGTCCTGGAGGAGCTGGTGTTTTGCCTTCTAACACCACAATCAAAGGCTGAGGTTTGTTGGAGGGCAACAGAAGGAATTATATCAGACAAAAAGATATCGGCAAGTTCTCAGAGGCTGTTACCCTACTTGAGCGGAATTAGGTTTAGAAAGAAAAAGTCACAGTATATTGAGGCTGGTGTGCAGAGGATTATAGGGGAATGGGCAGAGTTTAGCAGATGTCTCAAAGAGGAGAATAAAGCCAGAGAATGGCTAGTCAAGAAGATTAAGGGCATGGGATACAAGGAAGCAAGCCATTTTCTCAGAAATATCGGACATGGAGAGAACCTTGCCATATTGGATAGACACATTTTGAAGAGTCTCGAAGGGTTTGGAATCAAGGGAGATGTCAAAACAAAATCTGGATATTTGGACCTAGAAGAAAAAATGCGAGACTTCTCAATGAGCCTTGGGATCCCCCTCTCCCACCTAGATTTTGTGCTTTGGTATATGGAAACAGGAAGGATATTTAAGTAGGCATGAGGCCAGCAGAACAGGGAGCTCCACGGCAGTTTTCTAGGGGGGACGCCTTTAATGGCCTTTTCCCAAAACAGCCTTTTTCCAAAAGGCTGTAAACTTTTAAAAAAAGTTTAATCAAAACCCCTTTTCGCCAGCCTTTTCCTAAAAGGCTGTAGGGGGCTGAGCGGACCCGCCGGGATTCGAACCCGGGATCTTCGGCTTAGAAGGCCGACGCCTTGTCCTGACTAGGCTACGGGCCCAGGAATAAAGACCACTTGGAATAAGCCTTTTGAATGGGCCCGACGGGATTCGAACCCGCGACTCCCTGGTTAAAAGCCAGGTGCTCTGACCAGACTGAGCTACGGGCCCAAGTAGATGTGTAATTAGCTGTTATGATTTAAAAAGTATCTGTTGTGGTTTTTGTTTTTCTTTTTGAAATTAAAATGATTATAATGGCAGCAGAATGGATTTATATCCTCCCCGTTTTGTCTTTTTTTCTGTCCTATTCCGCGATTTTTTGGCTCCGAAAGGTGCTTGTTTCCTTCCATATTATAGGGATTGATATTAACAAGGAACAGGAAGTGGTGGTGCCTGAGGGGGGAGGGCTCCTTGCCCTCATAGGTATTTGCATCTGTATTTTAATCCTCCTGCATCTGGGGCTCATAAACCCGATTGCATACACTTTCCTGTTTCTAATGATGGGATTTGCAGGAATTGGGTTTCTGGACGATGGATTTAAGGTGTTCAAGAGGGAGGAGAATTGGCGGATCTATGTAATAAAGAGGGGGGTTGTTCTTTTCTTCTTCTCTCTGGTATTTTCATATATTGTCTTCCATCAGTTGGGGTATTCCCTGCCCCTTGTGGTGGGAATTGCCGCCCTGATCGTTTTATCGTCCGCGCTCTCAAACTCCTTTGCAGGCCTCAACGGCTGGGAGGTGGGATCCTCCCTCATAATATTGTCCTCTGTCCTTCTGATGGTCTCCCTCTCTCAACTTTATACACAGACCCTGGTTTTTGTTTGCCTCGTAGTCCTTGGTTCAGTCGCTGCTCTATTCTATTTTAATAAGTACCCTGCGCGTATCTTTCCTGGGGACAGCGGGACCCTTATGATCGGTGCTTTTATAGGAGCCTTGATCCCATTTATCAACCCATGGTACCTGGCCCTCCCCCTTTTTTTACCTCATATATATGACATATACTTAAAGATACGCACGAACCCCCATGATATAAGTCAAAAGTCAGAGAAGCCGTATGTTATATCCAATGGGGTTCTCCATGTCCCCGCATCCAGAAAGATGGACTTTGCAAAGAAAATCCTCTCTATTTATGGGGCAATGCCAGAGCAGAGGGTAGTCCGCAGGATTCTCGGGATAGTGCTGCTCAACAGCGTGGTTTGGACTTGTGTTTATGTTATAGCACGGTCCTTATAGTGCTTACAACAAGTACAAGTAGGGGGTATGGCAAGGTATAAGTGCACCACAACAAGCTTATATGAACATAGGCGTGAATATAGAGCAACAGAGACTAAAGAACATAGGGGAGATTGGTAAAGAGAATGAAAATCGCAATATTCACTGATACATACTTCCCGCAGATAAACGGAGTGACTTATACCCTCCAGCTCTGGAAACGGGAGCTGGAGAGGATTGGACATGAGGTCACCATCTACTACCCAAAATCAAAGGAGTACAAACCAAAGCCAGGGGAGAGCCCCCTCCGATCTGTTTCCTTTCCCTTTTATGAGGGGTATCGAATTGGTTTTCCATCGGCAGGGAGAATAAAGAGGGATATGGATGTAATCCATGTCCAGAGTCCTGCGACAGTTGGTCTCTTGGGCTATGTAACAGCAAGAAGACTTCACAAACCCCTTGTGATGACCTATCACACCCCTCCTGACTATTACACAAGGGAGATCCTCCCATTTGGAACAAGAGTCGTACATGAGGCTATGCGCAGCTCTTACTATGTATATGAGAAAAAACTCCTTCAGAAATGCGACGCTCTCACCACTCCATCAAGGGAGATCGCAGAGATTCTAAGGAGCAGAATGGGTGACCAACTGGAGATCCTTGTCCTGCCCAACGGTATAGACACGGACTTTTTCTCTGAGACTCGTGGAAATATGAGGGAAGAGCTGGGTATTCCAGAAGGCAGGATAATAGGATTTGCTGGACGCCATACTGAAGCCAAACGGGTGGAGGACCTCATAAAGCTTGCTGATTATTTTGATGGAACTGTTGTGATCGCTGGTGAGGGGCCGATGACAAAGAAGTACAAGGAGCTAGCGAGAGGGAAAGCAAATGTAAAATTTTTGGGCTTTCTTGAGAGGGGGAGGCTGCCTGAGTTTTATTCTATGCTGGACCTCTTAATTCTTCCATCGGTCGCAGAAACAGAAGGCTTGGTCGTTATTGAGGCAAACGCGTGTAGAACTCCGGTTATTGGGGCAAACGCGATGGCGCTTAGGAGCACAATCGTGGATGGAAAAACAGGATACCTCTATGAACCGTCCAACATTGAGGATATGATAGAAAAGGTGAAGATGGGTTATAAAAACATTGAAAAATTGAGGAGAGGGGCAAGAAAACATGCATTGGGGAGGTCTGTAAAAAACACAGCACGCAGGCTTTCTTCCATATACGAGGACATCGCTAATAAGCACAGGGGGAGAGAATGAAGGTATGTCTGTATTTGGAGGCCGAAAAGGTTATAAAAAAGAGCGGTATTGGAAGTGCGTTCAGGCTGCAGAAAATAGCTCTAGAAAAGGCAGGCGTCGAGTACACAACAGACCCGAGAGATGAGTACGATGTGATTCATATCAACACTATCCTCTTGGGGGCTCTTCTCCAGCTTGTCGTTGCAAAGAGCAGAGGAAAAAAAGTTGTGCTGCACGCGCACACGCTAGAGGAGGACACAAAGAACAGCTTCGTCTTGACAAATACATTTTCTCATGTTCTCAAAGAGTATCTAACTCATTTCTACAACCGCGCAGACCACATAATATGCCCGAGTGACTACGCAAAAGAGCGCCTCTTAGAGTATGGAGTCAAGAGGCCCATAAGTGTTGTCAGTAATGGAATAGACCTAGAGCGGTTTCGTCTCGACAAAAAGGGAAGAGAGGATTATAGGAGCAGATATGGACTGGAGGGCATCGTTCCCTTCTCAGTCGGCCATGTGTTTGCCAGAAAGGGGGTGGATACCTTTGTAGATGTGGCAAGGAGATTTGATAATGACTTTATCTGGTTTGGTTCTCTTTATGGCCCTCTCGCAAGAAATAGTTCCCTGAACAGCGCGCTAAGAAACCTGCCACCAAATGTGAAGTTTACAGGGTTTGTGGATGATATTATAGCAGCCTATTCTGCTGGCGATATCTTTTTCTTTCCCTCACGGGCAGAAACACAGGGTATTGTGATCCTAGAAGCATGGGCTATGGAAAGACCAGTTATTATAAGAGACCTGCCGGCTTATAGAGGGTGGACAGAGGACGGCAAAGACTGCCTAAAGGCAAGGAATGAGGAGGAGTTTGTAGAGCACCTTAGAGAGCTCATAGAAAATAAACAGCTGAGAAGGAAACTTGTAAGGAACGGGAAAAAAAGCGTCCAGAAGCACTCTTTGGAAAGGGTAGGCTCTCAATTAAAAGAGGTGTATGAAAGTGTTTTAGGACAGAAGTGAGAAGATGGAAAAAAGGAAATCATTGATAATCTTGAGCTTGGTGATCGCTGCTTCTATTGGAATCCGCCTTATCCCGCCCCTCACCAACAGCTTCCTAGTAAACTTTGACTCGGTGTACCATGCTCGTATCGCCGGCATTGTAGAAAAAACGGGATGGGTTCCCTCGTGGGATCCTGTATCTGGTGGAAGGCCTCATCTCTATCCTCCAGCTTATCACCTCCTGCTTGGGTATACGAGCATGATCACAGGGATCTCTGTAATAGAGGTAACAAAATATTTTCTGCCCATTATCAGCTCATTTATCGCTCTGAGTGCCTTTCTCC
>JAOZPI010000061.1 GCA_029932835.1 archaeon
TAAGCCACAGGATCTTAAGTCCTGCCCGTTTGACCAGACTCCGGCACCCCCGCGATTCTTGTACAGCTCTATAGGTACTCTCCCTTCGCCAGCCTTTTTCCAAAAGATGCAAGATGCTGTATGGGACCGCCGAGATTCGAACTCGGGTCTCAGGCTCCCAAAGCCTGAAGGATAATCCTGGCTACCCTACGGTCCCTAGTGTAGAGGCCTTGCGTCCTATTTTTGACATTTGAATTATAAAAGAGGGGGGGAGGGTTATTCTATCTCTCTGGAGATAGCATCCCCCATCTCAGTGCAGCGTGATCTTCCGCCAAGATCCGGAGTTCGCACTTTTCCTGAGGATAAAACCGTCTTTATTGCATTTTCAATAGAATCAGCAGCTTTATTCTCCCCGAGGGTTCTTAGCATTAAACCTCCAGCGAGTATGGCAGCAATTGGGTTTGCTATGTTGCGGCCTGCGATGTCTGGCGCAGAGCCATGCACCGGCTCAAACATGGAGATCCCGTCGGGGTTTATATTACCACTGGCAGCAAGTCCAATACCCCCCTGGATTGCCGCTCCCAGATCTGTTATTATGTCACCAAACATATTAGGAGCAACCACAACATCAAAGCGCTCTGGATTTGTTGTAAAATACATAGTCACAGCGTCAACATAGTTAAATTCATATTCTATAGAGGGATACTCAGAGGCCACCTCCTCGAACACGTCTCTCCAAAGACCATAGATATCCGTAAGAACATTGGCCTTATCAACAGAGGTAACCCTTTTCCCCCCTCGTGAACTGCACAAATCAAAAGCGTAGGTTATAACACGCCTACACCCCTCTCTGCTCAAGACTCCAATCTGATATGCTATTTCCTCAGAATCTGTCTCTACATCCAAGTCAAACTTCGCTTTGTAGAGCTCTCGGATAATGGAAAGTGTCTCGTGTTGTTTTTCTCTTTTTGTTCTCCCGCCCATCCCCACATAGAAGTCTTCAGTATTCTCTCTCACTACATCGAAGTTGATGTCCCTTGGTTCTTTTCCCTGCAGGGGGGAGGATATTGTAGGGAGTAACCTCACTGGGCGAAGATTTATGAACTCGTCAAATCCGAACCTGATTTTTAGGAGGACCCCCTTTTCTAGTATTCCTGGTTTAACCCTGGGATCTCCAAGCGCCCCAAGGTAAATAACATCTGATTTCCCCAGCTCTTTCAGGGAGCTGTCATTGAGCACTTCCCCTGTCTTTAGATAATGCTCTGCGCCAAAGGGAAACTCGCGCCAGTCTATAGAAAAACCATACCTCTCTGCGACAACATCTAATACCTTCATTCCCTCTTCTATGACTTCCTTTCCGACCCCATCTCCCTTTATAACTGCGATTTTATACGTCATTTTCTCCTCTTGAGATGTTCTTTTGTATAATTGACAAGGCCCTTCTTCATCAACTGCATAAGGAATTCAGGAAAGTTCTGAAACCCTATGACCTCTCCCGTTCTCTTGTTTTTAATAGTTCCCTTGGATAGATCAACAACAAGGACATCCCCCTCCTCACACTCAATGCTGGCTTCAATCAATGGAAGCCCTATGTTTACAGAATTTCTAAAGAAAATCCGAGCAAAGGATTTGGCAATAACACAAGAAACCCCAGCCCCCATCAGGGCACGAGGTGCATGCTCTCTTGAGGACCCAGATCCAAAATTTTTCCCAGCTACTATTATGTCGCCTCTCTTGATTTTCTTCACGAAATCCGGACGTGCAAATTCAAAGGCATGCCTGCCTAGTTCTCTTGGATCCCCTGTAGTCAGATAAACAGCAGGAATTATCTGATCGGTGTCCACATTATCTCCAAATTTCCAGACCCTTCCTGTGAGCTTCATCTTAGATCATTGGGGTCAGTAATGCGACCTGTTATAGCTGAAGAGGCCACTACATATGGATTTGCAAGATAAACCCGAGAGTTTTTGTGTCCCATCCTGCCAACAAAATTACGATTAGTTGTCGATACGCAAACCTCGCCATCAGCGAGAACACCCATATACCCACCAAGACAAGCGCCACAGGTTGGACCCGCAACATAGGCTCCAGCTTTTATGAAGATCTCCATTAGACCCTCTTCTACCATCCTTCTCTGCACTTCGGTTGAGGCAGGTACCACTATCATCCTAACATTTTGATGAACTTTCCTGCCCTTTAATATTTGGGCAGCTGCGCGCATATCTTCGATCCTCCCATTGGTACAGGATCCCAGATAAGCCTGATCTATAGTAACATCAACTTCAGAGGCGGGCTTAGCATTTTCTGGAAGGAATGGCTCGGCAACTGTCACCTCCATCTCTGAGGAGTCATACTCAAAGACATCTGCATACTCGGCATCTTTGTCAGAGTATACCGGGGTATAATTCCCCCTCACGCGTCCCTTCAAAAACTTAAAAACCGTGTCGTCTGGTGGGATTATACCAGCCTTTGCTCCAGCCTCTATAGCCATGTTTGAGATGGTGATCCGATCCGCAAGTGGGAGAGAGTTAATAGTAGAGCCATACCACTCCATTGTTTTATAGAGAGAACCAGAGACACCAAGGTCTCCGATCACGTTGAGGATTATATCCTTTCCCATGACATATTGTTTTGGTTTCCCCTCCACCACAATTTTTTGGGTTTCCGGAACCCTGAACCAAAGCTTCCCGGAAGCCATGGCACAGGCGGCCTCTGTAGAACCGATCCCGGTAGAAAAGGCACCTAATGCCCCATATGAACAGGTATGTGAATCTGCACCGACGATGAGCCTTCCAGGAGCGACAAACCCGGATTCTATCATAACCTGATGGCACACGCCACCACGCCCCACCTCAAAATAGTTGTTTATATGATGCCTTGACGCAAAGTTACGCATAGACCGGGCCTGCTCTGCCGAGCGTACATCCTTGTTCGGAACATAATGGTCTGGGATAAGGATTATTTTGTCTATGAGGGGCTGAAAAGTGGAAAAATTTTTTTCATAAACCTCAAAGGCAGGCAGGCCTGTAACATCGTTCAGCATTACGAAATCAACCTCAGCCTCTACGATTTGCCCTGGTTCTACGCACTTGAGACCCGCCTTCTTAGCGAGGATCTTTTCAGAAATAGTAGGCATTTTATCTCTTCATCTCTTTTTGAACATCTTTCTGAGATTAGACCCAACAACCTCAATCTGGTGCTTTTTGCCCTCCTCCCTCATTCGGCTCAGGTTCGGAAGACCCTTCCTATATTCATCCATCCACTCCTTGGCAAATCGACCAGAGCGTATATCCTCTAGTATCTTCTGCATGTTCCTTCTGGATTCCTCTGTAATCACCCTTTTTCCCCTCGTCCTTCCACCGTATTCTGCTGTGTTGGATACTTTGCTCCACATGTTCTCCATTCCGCCCTCTTGGATAAGATCTGTTATCAGCTTCAATTCATGAAGGGTCTCGAAATATGCGATCTCCGGCTGGTATCCATTCTTTACCAGGGTTTCAAAGCTCGCAAGAATAAGTTCCGTAACTCCACCGCATAGATCAACCTGCTCTCCAAATAGATCTGTTTCTGTTTCTTCAGAGAACGTTGTCTCAATTACGCCCGCCCGTGTGGATCCTATTCCCTTTGCAAAGGCCAGAGCAGTATCCCTCGCCCTTCCTGTGTAGTCCTGCTCCACAGCTATTAAGGAAGGAACACCAAATCCCTCTTCGTAAACCGTCCTTACTAGATGACCCGGGCCTTTTGGAGCCACCATAAACACATCAACTGTCTTCGGGGGTATTATCTGCTTAAATCGTATATTAAAGCCGTGAGAAAAGGAGAGTGAGTCTCCCTCCCCTAAGTAGGGTTCTATCTCTTTCTTATAGACCTCTCCCTGGACCTCATCCGGTATTAATATGTGTATAATATCCCCCTTCTTTGCAGCCTCGGATATTTCATAGACCTTAAATCCTGCGTCTTCAGCAGCCTTCCATGACTTGCCCCCCTTCAGGGCGCCAACAATTACATCAACCCCGCTGTCACGAAGGTTGAGTGCCTGAGCATGTCCCTGGTTTCCATATCCAATAACAGCAACGGTCTTTCCATCTAATTCCCTTAGATCTGCATCCTCATCATAATATATTTTGGCCATTTTGGGTTCGTTAGAAGATATCTATTAAAAAATTATTTAGATATGACTTCTGAGAGCAGCTCTCCAAATAGAACTGCACCAACGAGGACCGCCATAAGCATACTTATCACCAAGCCAAGGGGGATAGTACCAATGCTCCCTCCCATGTTTCCAAAGTCAGCAAGGTAGTAGAGAAGGAAAAAAGATAGGACAAGTGCTACTCCGGACACCACAGACGCAGAGATTATGTGATTTCTTGCGTCCTCTCTTGTCCATTTTTGAGGAGTGGCTGTACTTCTCGTTGCCATTGCTCTTCGTTTTGTGGCCATTATGGTGGTTGACAAGCACGAGATAAATAAAGTGGATAAATATACCCACAGCACATATAAAAGGAAGGGAAGATAAAAGCTAGTATGCTGTGTCTGAGGTAGATCCAAGACCAGTTTACTAGAGATCTCTAGAGATACGAATGAGGTCTGAGTATATTGCGCTTTGTGTCTCTCTGCCCCCTGCCCCCCGACCGATGACTGTGATGTCCCTCCCTATGTCTGTTTTTAGCATGACGGCGTTGAGGTTGCTGTCTATGTTGAGGGGGTGGCTCTCAGGAACTAATTTTGGACCGACAGAAAGCGAACCATCCTTTATTTCAGCTATAAGCTTAATAGAGTATCCGTTTTTCTTTGCAAGTCCAATCGCCTCTTTTGTGATCCCTCTTATTCCAGTAATCTCAACACTAGAAAAGCTCTTCCTCCACCCCATGATATCATTTGCAAGCACAACAGCCTTTGCAGCTGCATCTATCCCTTCAATGTCATAGGTGGGATCAGCTTCTGCATAACCCAACTCCTGCGCCTCCCTGAGGGCTGTCTCTAGATCCATATCCA
>JAOZPI010000010.1 GCA_029932835.1 archaeon
TCAATGACATCTCATGGAAGCTCCTGGACTGGCTGGACGACCACCGTATCCCAATAGGGAGATTCTTTGACGACCACAACCTCCCCCCCTTTTTGTTCCTCCTCCTAATCCTCGCAGTCCTAATCCCGACCGTGGTCATAATATCCAGTCCCGTCCCCCAGCCCCAGCCAGTCTGCGGGGACAGCATCTGCGATCCTGGGGAAAACGCAACCTCCTGCCCGGCTGATTGCGTACCCTCAGAGCCACAGGGAAAAACAGTGGTTGTTGAGATTGAAGGAGACATCAAGGGGGTTATCAAGGTTGAATTAGAGGACTCTGGTGGGAGGCTCATAAGCACTGATTCCGGGAAGACGGACACATTTACAATAACTGGGGTAGAGAGCAAGAGGGTCAGGGCCGTGGTGACAAACCCAGATAATAACAAGGATGTCGAGTCTGATCTGATAGATGTTGTGGATGATCCGCAGGTGATCCCCATAGGCCTCCCCCCTGGCTTTTTTGAAAAAGAGAAAAAGCCGACAGCTGTACTAAGGGTCCAGCTTCGGGACGCAAAAACAAAGAGCCCTATAAGTGGGAGGGTGAGCGTGGTAATACCAAGCGGGGCGTCTTATATCGTTGCTGAAACAAAGAGACTCACGGCCTCAGCCCGCTTTGTTCTGGAGGCTGGCCAGCGGTATGCTATCCTCGCCTCTGCTGACAATTATCACTCCTATGATGGCCTCAAAAAGGACTTCATATTGGCTCCGGGGGAAGAGAGGGAGATTACAGTGGAACTGGAAGAGATAGGGGAAGAGGACGCAATGGTGCACGTATGTATCCTCAATGCGAGCCAAGCGGTGCCAGGGAGCGTTCGGGTTTACAATGAGGCGGGCTCTGTGGTGGCTTTCAAGCACCTCTCATCTGGCTGCGGAGACCTTGTCCTAAAGCCCGGAACCATCGCTAGGTTTGAAACCTTCAACCTCTCAGGATCCTGCAAGGGGGCTGTGAGCCCTCCTGTGTATCTAAACCCTGGGAACAACAGCATCACCCTCAATGTTGTCTGTCGGTCAAGCGGTTATATACGAGTCAGGGTGCTTGGCGAGGGGGGCGAGGTTCTTACGCAGCGCGCTTCTATAACAGCATGGTACGCCTCTGGAGAGCAGATAAGTGCCACAGGTCCGAACAATACGCTGCTTCCAGGGGAGGGGAACTATACAGAATATGCTGAAGTGGTTTCCTCAAAAAAATTCTATTTTGTGGTGACAGGGCTGGAAAATTATACTACTTACACCTCTCCGGAATTCTCTGTCGCCCCACTTGAAAACAAGTCAATAACCCTCACTCTCTCCTATCCACCTGCCCCAGATCCTGTTATCACCATCCTCTTTTCCTATCCAAATCCCGTATCAGTTGCTCACCCCTTTTCAGTAGTGGTATCCGGGGTGCTGTATGGCGACACAGCAATAGAGAATGCAAATATAAGCGTGGTGGTGGCTGGTGAGGAATGCGAGAGGTCTGGACGTAAGTTCATCTGTCTAGCTCCAGAGGAACCAGGGCTCTACAACCTCTTGATATCAGCTGTCTATAATGGAAAACAGGGAGTCTATCTGGAAGACCTGCAGGTTCTTGAGGTGGGGATGAATCTCTTCTCATTGAGGCCACGCCCGTTGGGAGATCAAGACCCGCCAATTCATATGGAATTTGATATTATGTTCAACTCCACCCCCCTAGACTCTCTGACTGATAGCACTATCTCCATCATATACAGGAATGGCGGCATTCAATTGCCAGAGCATCCGAGGCTCTCTGGATCAAATGGCTTGTACGACGTGGATATAAACACCCCATATCCTGGCAACCACCTGCTAAACATATACCTAAAGAAGATAATCTACGACAAGATATACGAACAAGTCTTTGTGGTTCCCTTTGTATCCTCCCCCCGCACATTGCACCTTTCTTCAGAGACCATCCTAACTCCCCGGATCCTGCTCCCAAAACGCACATTTACTGCATACCTGAAGCTTAAATATGGTAAAACAGAATCTCAGAACCTTACTAACATCTATCTTACCCTAAACAGCATAAGGAGCAGAATTCCATGGAGCCCAAGCACGCACTCGTATTCCCGTTCCTTTGCGGCTCCAGAATATGAGGGAATATATCCTGTGGCATTTGATATCAGTGGGACCCCCCTCGCGAGTTCCAAGATCTACGTGGTGGACATCTCCAGAGAAAGGTCCAGGGACTGCCCGATAATGTCTTGTAAAACAATGCAGGATGTCAGGAGGTGTGTGGAGAGGCATGAAAAGGAGGGGATGTATACTGAGGACGATTTGATACGATGCATAGAGTCCGGGTGGCTGGTTGGAGGAACCTCCATAGGGCACTGCCTATCCACAGACTCCAACAAGGGGGATTGGAACCACAACTGTGAGCTTGATTCAACAGGGCGTCTGAGCGATGTGGCTATTATGGAGGACTTTTTCAGGAAGATCACAAACCCTGTTGAGAGAGATGAATATAAGGGATGCGGGGATATGGATAACGATGGAGATGTGGACAAAGACGATCTGACCTGCCTCCAGAATATCGTGTCTGGGAGGTGGTATGGAGATACCAAGGGGAACACATCCAGGGGTGGTTGTGAGGGTGGCAGCATGAATGGGGGATTCTGCTTTGATATAAGCACCACGCGCCCGGGAGATTTTGACAACGATGGCACCATCGGTCCGGCTGATCTGCGGATCATGGACAAGATACTTGATGCTATCTCAAGTGGTGTGAGTCCCCTCCCCCTTCTTAAATTCGCGGACTTCAACCAAGACGGTTCAATAACCAAGGCTGATAGGGGTTGTATGAAATATATAGGGCAGAACCAGTCTATTCCCCTCTCTTGCCTTGCTGTGTATAACCTTGGTTGCTCCAATGATACAAAGGGGGACCTTGATATGAATAACCAAGTGGATGAGGCGGACCTCTTTTTAGAATCCCTTCTCGTGAATGGGAGGGTGGATGCCTCTGGTCTCATGTATTGTGCTGATATGAACAATGATGGAATCCTGACTGATGAGGATATGAGCTGTCTGCAGGGACTGATTAACGGCGATCCAAGCCTTCTGGAGCTCTGCACTGCTTGTCAAAAAAGAATGAGGGACCTTGGGAGATACGGAGAGGAAATCTGTCACGACGGCCTTGACAACAACTGCGACGATAAAATAGATGACGAGGACCCAAGGTGCAAGTGTAGCGAGAAAACCCCATGCGATATGAAGAGGGACATAGACGGTGCTTACGACACCGACGACTTTATGATATGCAGATATCTGGAGTGTCCGGATGAGGAGGGGGACTGGGCGTGGAGACTACCGGAGGAGGTGGAGGAGGCCTGTCAGACCGCAGAGAACTTCAAGTGCATTCAGAGGTGTGGATCTGGTGAAGAGGCTGAGGAATTTATATGTAGTCCAGATTACCCGCAGGGATTCAAATGCCCTGATACTGTAGAAGAGTTCACGTGGGTAGAGGGAACCGCTGGCATAATAGGACCATTGTGTGTTCTCCATGATTGCGGTTCTCAGCCCTCTTGTCCAGATGGCTGGGTCAAAGTGGGGGTTAAGGAGGGGACCTGTTGTGAGCGCGGATTCCTTGGCATGGGGTGCAAAGCGCATGATCATTGTACTCTCTGCAGGTACCAATATGATTTCTGTGAGGGGAGAACATGTGGCAAGAGCGGGGACAACCCAAAGCTGGATGAGTGTAAGAGTGGCTGGGAGAAATACACAGAGTCGTGTCCAAAAAAGACATTCTGTTTTGGCAATCTGGCGGAGGAGATGGAGAAGGCAGGGCAGTCATAGATAATTTTTTTAACCTGCAACACGTAAATTGAATAGAATGGGCATAATTGGGACATTAGACGACCGCTGCTGGGACTTGTTGGAGGTCTTGCACCTTGGGGCTTTCTTTGATAAGCATCACATCCCTCCTCTTATGTTTCCCATATCCCTGATAGTGTTCGTTCTTCTCGCCTTTGCCCTCTCCTCTTCCCCCTCACCCCAACCAATCTGCGGGAACGATGTGTGTGAACCCGAAGAAAACGCAACCTCCTGCCCGGCCGATTGCGTGCCCTCAGAGCACCAAGAGCTAAAGACGATAAAGGTTCGGGTTACCGGCGGGTTAAGGTGCGAGAGGATAAGCGTGGTTATAAAGGGCAGAGACAACTCGGTGCTGGATTCGAAAACAAACCAGAAGAACAGGGTAGTCATATTCCAGTCTATATCCACTGGGCAGATAAAGGCGGTTGTTTCCTCCCCAGAGAGCACAAAAGCTCCCGTGAGCTCCAATTTTATAGACACCTCGCGGGAGGACACGATAAGCATCAGCCTTCCTGACGATTATTGCGACGAGAAGACAAAAAAGGGGAGCATTCGCGTTCTGGTAAGAGACAAAAGCACAGGGGAGTCTATGGCAGCTCATGTTACTCTTTTTGACTCCGGAGGAACCAAGAGGGGGAGCAGGGACATATCCGGGGAGGATGTTTTTAGCAAACTTGACGCCAATACCTATTACTACCTCACCGCCACAGCCTCTGGATATTACGACTATTATGGGGGCGATGAGAGGATACTGGTAGAGCCGGAGAAGGAGAAGACACGGACCATTTATATGGAGCCCGTTCCCTCTCTGCCAGAGAACCAGACTGGGAAGATAGAGGTCTGTGTGAGAAACGAAGAGGGTCCAATAGAGGATGCAGGGCAGATAGGATTGTATGACATGGAGGATAATCTCTTCAAGGTTGGAAGCCTCTCTGATTGCCCCCTCTTCAGGGGTATGGCAAGCGGGGCTGGATGTTATATATTCACGGTTCCTGCAGGGAAAGAGGTGTATGTGGGAATGGCGGTTACACCAGGAGGGTGTGCCACCCCAGGGAAGAGCGGCCCGTACACAATAGAGGCTGACAGAACAGAGCACGCCTACATCAACCTCACCTGCAACCTGACCGGGACTATGAGGGTTGTTGTCTATGGAAACAACAGCCAGGTTCTGACATCCAACTGCACCATTGAGCTTTATGGGGACGATGGAGGGAAGATAAAGACCCTCAATACCTCTGCCGATGGTCTCTACACCGAGTGGGTCAGTCTCAGGGAGGGGGAATATACTGTGTATGCCAAGAACGTCCCCCACGGATATCTGGAAACCCAGTCTAATGTGGAAATAGAGAGGGGGGACAACAAAACAGTCGCAATACAGCTGAATATAAAACCGCCGCCACTGCCAAATCTAACCATCTATGGTGCCAGGGTTTCGCAGCAGGTTCTCCAGAAGGGTGAAAACTTCACTCTAACAGCAGACTCTGTGAGGCTCCGCGGAGAGGTGTTAACCGATGCGAATGTTTCCGTAATATGCGAGTCAGAGTGGGGAGAAACCAAGAGGGCGGTATACAAGGGGTTCTGGGAGTGCAACCTCACAGCTCCGGATTCTCTGGGTGAAATGGCCGTTTCTATCAGGGCGGAGAAGGAGGGGGCAAACAGCGACTTTAGGGCGTTTACGGTCTATGTCATCAACGAGTCAGAGCAGGCTCTCCATATCTCGTGGGACGCTTATAACTCCCTTACAATGGGGCCGTCCGTTGTTCTTTACTTTAATATAACAAGGGCGGGGGGCGAGGTGGAGGTTCCGCGCCTTGATGAAGCAGATCTGTCCATATACCACCTATCTGACGGGGTAAAAAGGTTTATAGGAAACTTTACACTTTCAAGAGTAAGAGACGGATATTTCCGCTCTTCGTTCAGTGTCCCATTCTCCGGTGATTATCTCTATGAGCTACGGGCGGGGGTTGTAATAAACGCAACGCTCTACTGGGGCCTGGACCAGTATGGATTCTTCGTTCAGAATGGTGCCCCCGGAGCGGTGTCTTGTCAGGTGGATCCGGAGATCGCAGGCCCTGGGGATTTGGTCCATGTTTATTCCCTCTTTACCTTCCTAGGTTCTCCGCTTCCGGAACAGGATATGGCGGTCTTTGTGATCGGAAACAGAACCTCCTCCTACCCCCTCATCTGGAACAGCACCACAGAGATGTACGAGGCTGAAATTCCTGCAGACTCAGACGAGTGTGCCCATACAATAAACTGCTCCTCGCTTGATGATCCAGACCTCTACAGCACCACTACCCTCTATGTTGTGAACCCAAATCCGCCGTCTGTGGATCCCTCCTCCTGCCCCAGCAATTCCTACCTCTGCCTCAACCTCTCTGACGCGCGTAATTGCTACAAAAGATTTGTGATTACCCCGACGAAGCAGTACTATGACGAGGCTCTCAGCTGTGCAAGACGGTGCACGGATTCAGGGTCGTGTGTTTGCGGGGAGTCGCAGAGGATCCTCTCAGAGTGCCATCAGCCTGTCAGCTTTGCTGTCTCCTGCATGGATGGAGGCCTTCCTGCCAGCACTGGTAAGATGTATTTCTGGCTTGGCGGGACTGCCTCTGGAGAAGAGCAGAGCATCTCCTACCCGCCCCCAGGGGATAACCTCACAAGTTGTTCTCTCGTGGATGTCGCAGTACCTGGACTCCGAGAGCAGGGGCCCACAACCCGCGTGGTTGGCGACACGGTCATCCTGACAATTGACAACAGCGGGCACATAACAGCCACAGCTATATGCAGGGTGCAATGCGGAGTAAAGGGGGATCTGGACAACGACGGCACTCCATTCACTGACAAGGACCTTCGGATAATGAATTCCCTAATAGATGCAATCTCACTTCTGGGTCCTCTCCCATACGATCAATCTATTATGCAGTGCGCGGACATCAACAACGACAGCGTCCTAACTGAGCATGATTATCTCTGCATGGACGCTATAGTTAGTGGGGGGGAGGTCTCGGAGCTGTGCAAATCCTGCAGAGAGCAACTCGGATCTGCTTACAGCGATATTGAGGTATGCAACGATGGCCTTGACAACAACTGCGACGGGCAGGTTGATGAGGACACCTATGGAAGCGATGGTCTTTATGGCTCTCTCCCCACCCCTATGGACCTATGTTCATGCTATTCAGATACTCCCTGTGAAATGCTCTGGGACATTACAGGCCTTTCTCCTGTGTCCTCGGAGAGCGATGTCCTTAGATGCGCTGAAATCAGTTATATCGGACCATCGTACAGGTGGAACAGCCTAACAGAGAGGGCCTGCACCAAATCCCGCGCGGATGCGACCCTGAAGTGCAACGGGCAGACATACACCTGCACTAATCGATCTGGAGAGTGGAGGTGGGAAAATTGGTACAACTGGGATGAAACATACCCCCCAAATGAGCTCTAATCCCAATTTTGTTAACCTCTTGTGGCATTAGGCTTTTTAATAAGAGCCATAAAAATTGTACGAAATTCAACTTTATAAAAGTTCGCTTTAACTTCTCCGTTCGCTTTGCTCACTCCGACCTTCGGGATGCCTAACAGCGGTTATGAGGCAAACTTTCGCTTAACTCGTTTCGACCCAAATTTTCTTTCGGGCAAACTTCTCATAACCACGATATGCCATCTCTAATTTCACCACCCCGACGATTGATGTATATGAAATTGGCGCTGGCGGGTAGAGAACCAAAGATATGCTCTTCCCGCACTTTTTTATTTATTTTAATCAAGTATTAAATAAAGTAAGAAAAATACAAAAAAGGCATTTTAAAATAATCTGTTAAAATGAAAGGAGTTTTAATGGAGGTAAAACAAATGACAAAATTCAATCCATTTGAGGTTGCACAAAGGCAATTAGATGAGTGTGCAAGGATTCTAAACCTAGATCCAGATGTACATGCGATTCTCCGCGTTCCAATGCGGGAACTCCATGTATCGTTGCCGGTTCGCATGGACGATGGTTCTATTAAGATATTCCAGGGATTTAGGGTCCAATACAATGATGCAAGGGGCCCAACAAAGGGCGGAATTCGATTTCATCCGGATGAAACAATTGATACCGTGCGTGCACTTGCGGCATGGATGACATGGAAATGTTCTCTCCTCGATTTACCTCTTGGAGGAGCAAAAGGAGGGGTTATCTGTAATCCAAAGGAAATGTCTCAAGCTGAGTTGGAACGCCTGAGTCGTGCATATATTCAGGCAATACACCAGTTTATCGGTCCAGATAAAGATATTCCAGCACCTGATGTTTATACGAACCCTCAAATAATGGCTTGGATGATGGATGAGTACTCAAAAATTGCAGGCAAGAATCAATTTGGTGTTATCACTGGTAAGCCAATTATTCTTGGTGGCTCTGCTGGTCGAGGTGATGCAACAGCACGGGGAGGGATATGCACCCTCCGTGAAGCTGCCAAAGAATGTGGTATAGACCTTAAGAAAGCTACCGTTGCCGTGCAAGGTTATGGTAATGCCGGATATTATGGAGCATATTTGGCTAAATCTCTTTTAGGTTGTAAAATAGTCGCAGTCAGTGACAGCAAAGGGGGTATATTCAGCAAGGAAGGACTTGATCCAGAGGCAGTGCGTAAACATAAGGCTAAAACAGGGTCAGTGATTAATTTCCCAAATACTAAAGCTATTTCTAATGGAGATCTTTTGGAACTTGAAGTGGATATACTTATTCCTGCAGCTTTAGAAAATGTCATTACAGAAAAGAATGCTCCAAATATTAAAGCTAAGATTGTTGCTGAATTGGCTAACGGACCAACTACCCCAGAGGCAGATGATATTCTATATAAAAATGGTGTTCATGTAATACCTGATTTCTTATGCAATGCTGGTGGAGTAACAGTTTCATATTTTGAGATGGTGCAAAACTTCTATATGTACTTCTGGGATGAAAAAGAGGTCCACCAGCGTTTGGATAGGAAAATGACCACTGCGTATCATTCAGTCCTAGATGCATCCAAGAAATATAACATAAATATGCGACAGGCCGCCTATGTTGTTGCTGTTGAACGCGTGGCTGAAGCAATGAAACTTCGTGCTTGGGTTTAATTTATCATTGACGAGAAATTGGAATAATACGAGAGGGTATAGAGATCGTCTAGAGATAGGATATTTTAATGAAAGAATATCCAAAACTCGCCCACTTAGTTTAGGGTTTTCAGCTCGCCCAACCTTGCACTAAAACCCAACCTCTGCGAGGCCTTCGTTAAATCGCATATGTTACGCCAACAATAAGCTAACAGAACCCCCGAGTGCGTAGGTTTTTAAATAGGCTTTCTAAAACTATATATGTTACAAATAGTTCATATATATGTAAAATTATGTTCATATTATGTTCATATTATAGTGATTAAAGATGGAAGATAAAAGCATAGGAACGATAACTGCGATTCAGATTTTGAAGTCTGCGATTGGAAATCCGGTCACAAGAAGATTAATTTCTTCTATTTCTAAGTGGTGTGAGAAAGACAAAAAGAATAGATTAGAAGTAGCGCTGGAATTATGGACTGGACAAAGGAAAGATGCCTGCCTGAAATGCAAGGCAGCTGAAAAAGTACTGAGTGGAATTCTGAAAACCGGAGGAAGGGTCTTTGGCGTTTCTGAGGAGCAAATGCGCAAGAAATTCAGCGATCCCTCTTGGAGAAAGGGATTAACAAGTGTTTTGCGAGGTGTGGCTAAATTTGGAATTCAGCGCCCCTTTGTTTCAGGTGCTCCGTTTTTGGTTGTCTGGGACATTACCTATGATTGCAATTTGATATGTAAGCATTGCTATGCCACAGCTGGAAAACCCTTACCAGACGAGCTTACTACTGAAGAAGCGAAACAGGCGATAGATAAGCTGGAACGAGCTGGAGTGCCAATAATTGCCTTTTCTGGGGGAGAGCCCTTGGTCAGACCGGATATATTTGAGTTGTCCAGATATGCAGCAGATAAGGGAATTTATGTGGCGATGGCCACAAACGGGACTTTGATAACAAGAGAACTGGCGAAAAAAATGAAAAAATCGGGGATACAGTTCGTCCAAATTTCCTTGGACGGTGCTGATGCAAAAACCCACGATGAGTTTAGGGGCGTTCCGGGAGCATTTGATAGAACGATCAAGGGAATAAAAAACTGCGTGGAACAGGACTTCTTTGTGAATATTTCAACGACTGCTACGCATTACAATTATAAGCAAATCCCAAAAATAATAGACCTTTGCGAGGAACTGGGAGTAAACTGGTTTATGGCGTACAATTTTGTTCCAGTTGGGAGGGGAGATTCTATCAAAAAAAGCGACCTAACACCAGAGGAAAGAGAAGAACTGCTGAAAATGTTGTGGGAGAAGTTAAAAACAAGCAGGGTTAATGTTTTAACAACCGCCCCGCAGTTCTCCAGGGTTGCTCTACAAAGAGAATTTGGAGATGAGAGGGTTGTTCCAACACACTTTTATACCCTAAAGTTGAAGGGGAAACTCGTAAACCTGGCGGAGTTCATCGGCGGGTGCGGTGCCGGGAGGTTCTACTGCGCGATAAGGCCACAAGGAAACATAGAACCGTGCGTATTTTTTCCACTGACTGTTGGGAATATCAAAAATGACGATTTTGAGGAATTGTGGGACAATAATAAGGTCTTCCAGGAGCTGAGAAATAAGGACCTGTTAAAGCCAAACTGCGGGAAATGTGATTATCGCTATTATTGCGGAGGTTGTCGGGCGAGGGCGTATAATTACTTTGGAGACTATTTGGCTCCAGACCCTGGTTGTATATACAACAAGGTTCAAATTCAGCCTGAAACTTTGGAAGACGCACAACGGCAAGCTAAAAACACATCCCCTTCTCCAATGTTTTCGTGATTTCTTCTAAAATTTTCTGTATTCTATTTCTAACATTTTTCCATGCTTCCTGAATTGGAACGGCGTTGTAAATATACTTAAGCCTTTTGTCCTGCTTGACTCTTTTATTTATGAACCCCTCCTGCTCCAGCTTTTTAATATATTTTCGTATAGTCCGCTCTGAAAGGTCCAGCCGTTTTTCCATTTGTTTTATGGTTAGTGAAGATTTCAGCAAGGTGTTGTAAATCCTAATCTCTATTGGTTTGAAATTGAGAAACCCAAGGATGATATTTAGTAACTCTATTGGTTTTTTTCTCTCTCTAAGTATCTTTTCTATCTCCCTAATGTTTCTTTTGTTCATGGGTATGATATGAACATAAAGGTATATAAATTTTCATACATATGAACGATCCATAATAAGCGATCTGATGTGTTTTCATTAGAAATTCAGTCTACCGTAAATAAGTCTACTAACCGAAATATTTTTATACCCCCACCCACTAATAACTAACCATGGAAATGCGGATATTCAACACAAAAGGGGCCAAATAGAATAACTAGATGATCTTAACTCAACTGAAACCAAGTGAGGTGGCTAAGATTGTGGCGATAGAAGGTGGGTATGGGCTTAGACAGAGGCTAGCACTTAGGGGAATAGTTGAAGGAGCTTTTATTAGATTAATCTCCTCTCATGGCCCAATAACCATCGAAGTTGATAGAAACATCCTCTGCATTGGGAGGGGTATTGGAAGAAAAATTAGAGTGGTGAGGGTGTGAAAATAATGAGAAAAAAATTGTCTGAAATGGGATGTGGAGAAGAAGGTTTGGTAAAAAGTATAGAAGGAAATTTGCAAAATAAAGTAGCGGGGATGGGTGTCAGAGTCGGCAAAAAGATTAAGATGGCAACGAAGCAACCAATAAGAGGACCACTGGTTGTAACCGTAGATAATTATTCTATTTCGTTGGGGATGGGTATCGCTAATAAGATTATTGTGGAGGTGGAGAGGTGAAGATATTGCTCATGGGTGACCCTAATGTTGGAAAAAGCGTTGTTTTCAACCGTCTCACAGGAGCAAAGGTCATGGAGTCAAACTATCCAGGCACAACTGTTGATTATACACGAGGTTATATGAGATTGGATGGCAAAGATGTTGAGATCATAGACGTACCTGGAACCTTTTCTCTTGAACCAAAAGACAAAGCTGAAGAAGTAGCAGTAAAGATGCTTAGAGAGAATAGGGATTCTATTATTATATGTGTGATAGATTCAACTAAGTTGGAGCGGGGCCTTTATCTCGCACTTGAAATAATCGAAGAGGGATACCCAATTATAATTGCACTGAACATGTGGGATATAGCAAAGGATAAAAGTATACAGATTGATGTGAAAAAACTGGAGAAAGTACTTGGAGTACCAGTTGTACCTACCATCGCGGTGAGCGGGGAAGGAATAAAAGAGCTAGTATCCAGAATCAAAGAGGCTTCTCCACCCGATATCAAAAGAGTTGTAGAGAGAGCTGGAGGTGTAAAATAATGAAACTTGCAATAGATGAGAGATGGAATCTGATAGATAAGATTGCAAAGCAAGTTGTGAAATATGGAACATATAGGAGCACTTTGAAAGATGCAATAGAAGAAATCACAGTCAAGCCATTAACCGGGATACCAATTGCTATTGCAGTCCTTTATGGATTCTGGGCATTCTTTGGTGCGTTTGCAGGCTTTTTTACAGATGGATTTTTTGTTAAGTTCTTTGATAATCATTGGTTGCCTTGGCTCCAAGGAGTTTTTCCAGGTAAAGGGGGATGGTTGTATTATATTCTTGTAGGTGATCCAACGGCAAGTAACTGTTTTGAGGCTTTCGGAGCACTGACTAGTGGTTTGTTTGTGGCCATAGGTGTTGTGCTTCCTGCAATAATAGCCTTTTATCTATTCCTTACAATATTAGAGGACAGCGGTTATCTACCCAGGCTTGCAGTGCTTATTGATACGGTCCTACACAAGATCGGCTTGCATGGTTTTGCTATAGTTCCGATGATACTGTCTCTTGGATGTAATGTTCCAGCTGTGGCAGCTACCAGGGCTCTAGAAACTAAGAAGCAGCGTTTTATGATGGCTGTGCTCCTAGCAATATTCATACCATGCGGTGCCCAGCTTGGTATCATGTTAGAAATAATACCACAATATGTCGGTTTTGTTATGATATATCTGTTTGCAGGGTTTTTCATCTTTGGCTTCATTCTCAACAAATTAATTCCAGGCAAATCACCGGAGATTCTCTTGGATGTCCCCCCATATCAAATGCCAATTGGAAGAAATGTAAGGGGGAAACTATGGATTAGGGTAAAGGGCTTCTTTACGGTTGCCATACCATTCGTTCTTTTAGGTGTGATAATTGTCAACATAATGTATTTGACAGGTTTCTTGGGCTGGCTCGCTAATGTATTGGAACCTGTCCTATGTGGATGGTTTGGAGTACCTAAGGAAACAGTAGGGCCGCTGATAGCAGCATTCTTGAGAAAGGATCTGGCAGTGGCACAGCTCTCCACTATCAATATGACTATTTACCAACTGGTAACCTCAGTGATCCTTGTTAGTCTCTATTTTCCATGTGTAGCAACTTTTGCCATGTTGATAAGGGAGGGTAAAGAGGAAGGTTGGAGGGGAGTGCTTCAGTACCTATTTGGTAGTCTTGCAACATTAACAGCAGTGGTCTTCCTATGGGGCGGGTTAATTCACCTAGTATGGATAATCTTGGGAGTGGTATAAAATGAACAAAGAAACGAAATTTATAATAGGGCGTGTATACTTCACAGTATTTGGGTTAATAGTATTAGGCATTGGTATAATTGAGATACTATTGGGTTTGACAGGAAGGAGCTTTGAATATGGGATAATTGAGATATCTGGCGAGTTCTTGCTTTGGCGAGGGGTGATATTGTTCTCTGCAGGAGCATTTTATCTCTCAGGAGTTAAGAATTTTTCAGATATCCGCCAGTATGCCAAGATCGTGATGGCCAGCGTGATGGTATGGATAATTGCGGGAATGCAGATATTTGGCATGATACTAGAATCCATACCTGGCGGAGAAGAAGGAGGGTGGTTCAACACCCTTGAGGGCTTCTTAGCAACCTATTCGCCCCCATACATCCCATCACTCTTCTTACTGCCTTTTTCGCTTGTGGTTTTCTATTATATTAAATTAATAGAAGAACCAAGAGGAGAAGATAAAAATAAAAGAGGAAACTCCTCAGTCAATAGGGGGTGAAGGCCATGATAGACTTAATGATTCATCAAGGATATATAAAGGAGATGAAGTGTGTGGGTAGTTGCAGTATGTGTCCAATGAACCCCTCCCCTACTTTCTCTAAAGTCAGGATGTACAGGCTGACTGAGAAGGGTATGGAACTAACCAAGACTGGTCAAAAGGCGTGAAGGTTTATGAATAAAACCTAGCTTATCTCGTTTATCTCATAAAATTACTAATATCCACTTGTATCTTCTATGAATCCAGTATTTAAGATAAGTAATAGCAATTATTAAGTAATTTATATATTGAGATCACAAACATTATATGGTTAGAGAGATGCTGACAATAAGAACAGAGGAATACATAGAGACTATTGATGAAATAGTCAAGAAGAAGGGTTATGCTAGGGTAAAGGATGTTTCAAAATTACTTGGAGTTGGGTTTTCTACAGTGTCAGAGATGTTTAACAAATTAAGTGAAAAGGGATACATAAATTATGAGAAACATGGGGGAGTAACACTTACCAACAAAGGAAAAAAAATAGCAACTAAATTATCAAAAAAACATGGAGTATTACGAGAGTTCTTCACTATGCTTGGAGTTGAAGAGAAAGTAGCTGATGAAGATGCATGTGAAATTGAGCACGTAGTAAAGCAGGAGACAATGGACAGGCTTACAAAATTCGTTGAATTTGTTGAAAAGCATGAAGATCCTCTATGGCTAAAACGATTTAAGAAGTATTATGAAACTGGTGAACTACCGGAGTGTCCTCGGAGAACTAAAAAAGACAAGAACAAGCATTAAGGCGACAAGGTAATAACAATAACACAGGAATCTTTTCACGATCGTGAGGCACTTTGAAGTTGTACACCGAGATCGTCTTTTCCAACCTCACAACCCTCTTGATTGGACATTCCCCACCCCTTGGAGCGATCGTCAACAACCCCCAGATTAAGCCAGCGAGTTTCGTTCCAATTGCCAGATTTCTCTTTGAACAAACGCAACCTTGATAATTTTTATTTTTCATCTCCCAACAATAAGCTAATAGAGTCCTAAGTCTTTTTGGGACTATAGAAAAAATGAACCTATGGGAGAGGATCAACGATCAGATGTGGGGTTTGCTGGATTTCTTCGACGCCCACGGTCTTCCACTCGGCTCCTTTTTTGACAGGCATCACCTCCCTCCCATCCTTTTCCCCCTCCTCCTGCTCCTTCTCTTTCTCCTCGCGGTGTGGTTATCCTACCCAGCGCAAACATCCCTATGTGGCGACAATTTATGCGCTCCGGCAGAGAACTGCTCTACCTGCCCACAAGACTGCGGACCCTGCCCTACGACCCAGCCCTCTGGCGTCCCCCTTACAATCCAGATAGAAGATCCAGTACTTGAGCAGATCTCCATAACCCTCATAGATCCGCAGGGCAGGGTAATCGACAGCCAGACTGCAAGAAGGCGGATCTTTGATTTTTCGTTAGAGGAGGAGGGCGAGGTCAAGGTTGTTCTGAGGTGCCCAAACGGAAAGGAGGGATCCCTGAGGCCAAGAAAGATAAAAGCAAACACGATCCTCTCTATGCCTGTTCCGAACGGCTGCTTTGATTATCTCCAAGAGAGAGGGGCTCCTGTGGAGACGTATGGAAATATCCGTGTGAAACTCTCTGATTATGAAGGCAACCCTGCTTCTGCCACCCTCGTAGCGGTGAGGAAAATAGACTCTCTAAGGGAAGCTAGCAAATTTATAGAGGGAGAAGGGACCCTGAATGTGGGGGGAGATGCGTTCTACTACCTGATTGCCACAGGTTCATCTTATCAGCCCTATAATGGGGAGGGTGACTTTTTCTATGTTCCTGCAGGGGAGACTATACAAAGAGAGATTCAGCTGCTCCCAGGTTCCAGCGGGAGGGGGCGGGTAACGGTATGTGCGGTCTCCGACTCGTCCGCGCTTACTACAGGGCGTGTATCCCTTGTTGACGCCAGCGGTTCAGAGATAGCCTCTGCTACCCTAACACCTCAGGACAACGGTTGCATAACATTTGAGGTTGGCGCAGGGAAGGTCGTTCGCGCGGCGATGTCCTATGTGCCGCAGGGGTGTATACCCCCCGGGATTTCAGATCGTGTTAGTGTCGCCTCTGGGGAAGAGAAGAGCATCACTCTCAAGGTCTCCTGCAACCTGGAGTACGCATATGTCCGGGTTATCGTGCACGACAGGGCTGGGCACATTCTTACAGAGAACACAACAATAACGCTCTGGAACGCTGCCACAGGAGAGCAGATCCCAGGGAGCGCCCCGGATGGTTCTCTCTCCCTTGGTTCCGGCGGGTATACAGAAGAGGTGCGGGTTCCCGCCAAGACTCTTATTCAGGCAAAGGCCACGTCCCCCCCGTTAGGGTTTATAAACACGGTGTCTGGCCCGGGATCCTTCTCACCCGATGAGCATGCATCCATTGACATCATCCTTGGCGAACACAGCCATGGAAAGATGCAGTTTCCGGGAGCTTCTATCCTCTACTCACCAGTCCCGCCGGGAGCCCCGGTAAGGATATTTATACAGCAGATACGCTACGGAGACACTGTGCTCACACCTGAGAATAGCGAGGTCTCTGTCTGGGTGAATGGGCAGAGGTACAACGTTACATATGTCCCATCGTCATAATGACTCCTATGAAATCAAAGAGGGGGTTTTATCTTGTTTCCCCCCTGCTTGGAATCTTCATCTTTCTGATAACAATCTCTGCTGCATACGTTGTCATATCAGAGAACCTGCACTCCATGGATGTGGCGCAGGCTTCCCCAAGCAGCGACATAATCTTCCTCTCGCAGGCCCTGGAGGCGGATATATTTGATGTCTACTTCCAGAACTATCTCCAGAAGGTTCTGGACAGCTATCAGGTGGGCTCAGCCCCTGCCATACTAACAGACATTAAAAACCGGGTGAAGGGCACCATAGCTACAGATCTTAAGAAGACCTATGAAGAGATCTCCAGAAAAGTGTTTGAGGTTAACTGTAATACAACAAAGGCCATGTACTCCCACATCTACATAACCTTCAATGCCCAGAGTTCCGGGACCGATATCCTCCACACAGGCCGCCAGTTCAATCCGGACAAAACAACCGCTGTATGGCCCTTTATCTCCCACTATGGTCTGCGTTGCGAATCCGAAGAGCCCCCAGCCTCCTTTGAAATAAGCTTTAAGAGCAGATGGTATCTTCTGGACGCGTCCAACATATGCAATCAGGTCCCTGCGGCCTGCGGCCTTGCCTAGATCTGCCCTGCAGATGAACCCTCAATGAGTGCCAAGCTGTTCCCATTTATATAGAAAAAATCTAAATACTACACTGTTTTACTGGTGAATACTATGGGGTATTATGACCGTATTTTTTCAAGGATTGATTACAGGTTGCTCGTGGTCTTGCCTCCCCTCTTAGGCCTTCTCCTCCTCCCCTTTGCGCTTCACATCG
>JAOZPI010000062.1 GCA_029932835.1 archaeon
CTCGCCGATCTGCAGAGGCGGTTGCAGAGAGATTCTCCCGCGTTCTCAATCTTGACATAGAGGAGTTGGAGGAGACTGCTAGAGAGATCTTAGGGGTATTATCCCCCCCAACAGCCCAGTGCAGGAGACTGGCTGATTCGGTCAGGGGCGGGGCAGCCTTCCACCACGCCGGGATTGTAAACCAGCAGAGGGAAATAATAGAAAATGCTTTTAGAGACGGCAGGATCAAGGTTATTGTCGCCACCCCCACCCTGGCTGCTGGCGTAAACCTTCCTGCGCGCAAGGTGATCATACGTGATATAAAAAGGTATGTCGGATCTGGGCTCGACTATCTTCCTGTTTTAGAATACCTTCAGATGGTTGGGAGGGCCGGAAGGCCAAAATATGATACAGAGGGCGAATCCGTGCTGCTGGCACAGAGCGAGTATGAAAAGGATCTCCTGGAGGAGAATTACGTTGCTGGGTATCCGGAGAACATACACTCACAACTCGGGGTGGAGCCTGTCCTTAGAATGCACGTCCTTTCCTCCATTGCCTCAGGGTTTACCCCAGATATGGGGTCTCTCTTGGACTTCTTTGGATCTACCTTCTTTGCGTACGAATACGGCATAGACGGATCATTTGAGAAAAAGATAAAGCGCGTAATCCGACAGCTTCAGGACTGGGGCTTTGTACGGTCTCAGGACTCCCTGTCAGGAGGGTTTGTCTCTGCTATGGAAATGAGCCGCGGAGGTGCAGAATACCTTCTCCCAACTCCCCTGGGCTCCCGTGTCTCCGAGTTGTACATAGACCCAGAAACCGCGCATCACTTTATCAAAATACTGGAGGACAAGAAAACTCCCTCCCGTGCTTCTCCCCTCTCCCTCCTTGAGATGTTCTGCTCAACAACTGAGATGCGCCCCCTGCTCCACATCAAGAGAAGGGAGGAGGATGCGATATGGGACAAATATGACCAAGTCCGGGCCCACCTCCTTACCGATCAAACCGACTCTGAATACCTGGAGAGGCTCAAAACAGCAATGATGCTAGACGATTGGATAAACGAGAAATCCGAAGACTACATCCTGGAAAAATACGGCATGGCGCCTGGTCTTCTCAGGATAAAGATAGACTCCGCTGAGTGGTTGGCTTACTCCTGTGCCGAGTTGATACCGTACCTGGATACTGACAAGTCCCTCCGGCGGCTTTTGCAGACCCTACGGATCAGGATCGCCTATGGCATAAAAGAAGAGTTGCTCCCCCTTGTTTCTATAAGGGGTGTGGGGCGTGTAAGGGCTCGGAAACTATATGACAACGGATTGAGAACTCCCAGTGATCTGAGAAGGGCCTCGCTGGGACAGCTTGCCTCCCTGCTCGGAGAAAAGACCGCGAGGAGGGTCAGGGCCTCACTTCTTTCTAACCCTCGGGGAGCGTAACATTGACAAAAGGTCCTCTCCCCCTAAGACTCCCCCCCTAACGAGAAAATACTCCCCGGGCTTCCCGCCTACTGGGTGAAGCCTTGTGTAGGTTTCTCTCCACCCAGAACGGGTTTTCATCTTCTTTATCTCTCCAATGCTGAACTGCCCGATGAGTTTTCCATCCCTGGTTTTTAATTCTACTGTATCGGGTCCTCTCTGGGACATCAGCAGCCTCTCCCCCCTCCTGAGGTGTTCTCTCAGCTCTACAGAGGTGCTCGGCGGCTCACCAAATATATGCTCATATTTCCTCCACAGAGTTCCCGGGAATATACGCACCTCCCTTGGTTTTGTTTTCTTCTTTCTCATCACTTATTTAAAGGGGGAAAAGAATAAATAAACCAGCATGAGGATATTAAAGAGAGATTTGAAAAACGGATTGGTGGCTGTAGAGGCAGAGAATCTGGACGATCTCTGGTACCTTGAGCAGATTATAGAGGAGGGGGATCTGGTACGCGGCAGGACCTCCAGATTGGTGAAGGCAGGGGAAAGGCTGCGTGCTGATAAGGGGAGGAAAGAGCCAATGGTCCTGTCAATCCGCGTGGAGAGGGTAGAGTTTGATGAAAATTCAAGCAAACTCAGGATACTCGGTCGCATAGAGGAGGGCCCAGAGGATAAGGTCTCTTTGGGTTCTCACCACACCATTGAGCTCACAGAGCACGAAAGGCTTGACATAAGAAAAGGGAAATGGGCTGAGTATCACCTGGCATATCTCAGAGATGCCCAGCGCTCTGCACGCAGGGCCAAGGCGATCGTATGCGTTGTGGGGGATGGGGAAGCTACTATTGGGCTTGTGCGGGATAGGGGGGTGTCCTACATAGACATGCACTCAAATATAGGTGGAAAATACTCGGACGGGCGAGAGGAGAAGAAAAGGGAGTTCTATTCTGCTCTGCTCTCAACCCTTGGATCCCTCTTGGAGAAGGAGGGGGCTGCCCTAATCCTGGCAGGTCCTGGGTTTGAAAAAAGGAACTTCTTGGAGTATTGCGGGAGCAGATTGAGCGCTGTGGTTGTTGATACAGGGAACGAGGGAAGGGCTGGGGTTAATGAGGTGCTAAAGAGCAGCAAGATGGAGAAGCTTCTCCTAGATATGCGGATCTCGGTAGAGGCAAGGCTGGTCGAGAGGCTAATGGCTGAGATAGGGCGCGGCGGCCCTGTGGTCTATGGAGCGGACGAGGTGGAGCGAGCGCTCTCTCTAGGCGCGGTGGACACACTTCTGATAACAGATGCCGCCCTCAGACGAGAGCGGGTGCGGGCAGATGATTTTATAAAAAAGGCACGGGCTTCTGGGGCATTTCACATACTAAACTCCAGGTTTGAGCCAGGGCAGAGGCTCGATGGTCTTGGGGGCTACGCTGCTATACTGCGGTATAAGATATGAGCGGTGTAACAAGGGTCTAAGAAAAGGGACAATTTCAAGGCTTAATGCCCGTCACTATCGCTTCCCCTATTGTATTTACCCTCTCAGACACAAGGATCTTAAACCCGGCGTCTTTCCATACCTCCTCCAGTTCAGAAAGGGTTAGGGGATACTCCCCCTCGCGTTTTGCCAGCTTTATCCCCGCTAGTCTTTCAAGTTTCTTTGCTCTCTTGGCCATCACCCTTGCCACCTCCAGTGCCTTTTTATGAGACATCCCCCCCTCCAATGCCCGAAGGTATTCCTCCCAGAATATAGTAAGATAAACCCTCTCCGGCCTTTCTCTCTCCTGCTCCAACACCCTTGAGTAATACTCCTTATGTCCTCCCGGAACAGGCACTATCCCCTCTCCTACGATGACCTTTCCCCCAGAGTTCATCAGCGAAAATAGATCCCTTGCCAGTTGTTTTTTTCTTTCGATGGGATCCTGTATGTGGTGGAACGAATAAACAAACACAGCTGCATCAGGGCGAAGCTCCTTCTCCCTTAGGAAATCTGCGATCCTTTCCATATCTAGTTCCACAAACTCCAGGTTTTTGAGTCCCTCCCCTCTGCGCCTCTCTTCTGCGATTTTGATCACTTCTCTCCTATTCTCCACTCCTATTATGTGCGAGTCCCTGTAGCACTTTGCTAGGGCAATCGCTGTTGCCCCGACACCTGATCCCAGTTCTAGGATTAACCTGCCCGGATCTGGTGCCAAAAGCCGGATTACCTTATCCTGGAGACTCCTGTAGTGCTCTGTTTCTCCCAAAAAGATGTTGAACTCCTCCTCTGTTGTAAAAAAAATCTCACTCATCTCTTGTTTTTTAATAATGATCCCTAAAAAAACCTTAATGGCTATTGCTTGCGACGTTTTGGTAATTGGAGGGGGGCCTGCTGGTTGTGCAGCTGCTAGAAGAGCAGCATCTATGGGAGCTAGCACAATACTCGTGGAGAAAAAGGCCGCTATAGGGGACTCTGTTGCGTGCGGCGAGGGAGTGAGCGCCTTCTTATTGCCTTATGCTCCCCTCCCTATCCCGAAAGAGCAGTTTGTCTGGGAGGCCAAGGGCCTTCTCTTCTGGTCCCCAGAGTTTTCTATAACAAAAATAGGTGATGAGTGGAGGGGATTTACCATAAGCAGAAGCAGTTATGACCTCTGGTTGGCAAAAGAGGCGATTAGGGAAGGGGCCCATATCAAGACATCTTCTGAGCTTTTGGATCTTTCCATGGATGAGAATGGTTTTATAAAAGAGGTTGTGGTTGGGATAAACAAAGAAAAGAAGCTTTTGAGACCAAAGGTGGTTGTGGGTGCTGATGGCGTTTCCTCCACCTTATTAAGGCTTACGGGTAGATACACCCCAAAGAAGGGTAGCACAGTACGTGTCCATAGCTGGGAAATGCAAAACCTACGGCTTCGTTTTCCCCACCTTCATCATGTTTATGTCGGGGATTTCACTCCAGCCGGATACGCGTATATAATCCCCAAGTCAAGGACTTGTGCGAATGTGGGGATAGGTGGGCTTACCTCTAATGTCTCTGAGGAAAATCTCAAAGAAAACTTTAGAGAGTTTTTGGAGCTCCCGCAGCTACAACCACAGCTAAAAAATGCAGCATTTGTTGTCAAGAAAGACAAAGAAGCTGTTTGGTCTGATCTAACAAAGGAATCCGTCTTTGGGAATGTTATTGGAGCAGGGGACGCAGCTAATCAGAATTTGAAGCCCTTTATAGAGGGCAATATCCCTGTTTTGGTTGGCGGGGATCTTGCAGGGGAGGTGGCTGTGGAGATGCTACGGGGCCGCGCCGTCTCTCATGAGGAGTATTTAAACCGCTTTGGTAAGAGGATGTCCCCCTGGTTTGATATTTCCAAAACCATGGAGCCTCTGATTGGGGATCTTTATAGAAAAGGGCACTTTGAATCCGCCTACCTGCTCTTTTTGGGATTGACATCAGAACTATTTGATGTGAGAGAGATACGAACCCTCCTAAAGATGAGCAAAGAGGAGATCGTCGAGGTCTCGGGTTCGCGCACGCTCCGCAAGG
>JAOZPI010000063.1 GCA_029932835.1 archaeon
GCCCCCCAATAGTGTAGGGCTTCTTTACGCCGCCTCTGTCATACCCCCCGGACGGAGGATGGAGACAAAAATATGGGCGTATCCCGGCATCCTTGAATGTTAGTTTACCCTGAATAAATCCAGTAACAAATGTGTCTGCCTCCTCTTTCGTCAGTCTTTGGTTGCGCGTCTTCCTCCCCCATTTTTCAACTAAAAAGCGAAGAGTGGGTTCATCTATTTCCCCCCATGTTACATAATCCTTAACCTTCTTTACCATTCCAAGCATATTTGGGGAGTCGTCTATAATTGTTAGCCAGTTTACTCTTCGAAGGTGCAGGATCTGGAGGGTATCCTCTATCTCAGAGCGCACATTGACTTTTCCCCGCACCCGAATAACCGCCAGTTTCTTCTTCTGATCCCTAGCTTCCATTTTTCTTCTTAGGTCGTCCCTTTATTGCTGACGCCTTCACATCGGTCTTGAACTTGGATAACTTTTTCAAAGCGTCATAGATTGCGAGAACCTGATTGATTATGGTCCTTGAATGTCCCCTTGAGAAGACCCAAACATCGCGAATACCAGCGAGGTCTAGGATTATCTTTGCATTATCACCAGCCACAAGACCCACCCCCTTCGGCGCTGGCTTGAGTATTACCTCCACTGAGCCAGCTTTTCCCTTCACCAAAAAGGGAACTGAATGGGCTTCCTTACAACCGCATTCCCAAGAAGAACAACCACGCTTTACCTTTATAATGTTTAACTTTGCTCTCGTGATCGCCTTTTTTATGGTCGGGCCGGCCTCAACTCCCTTGTCTATCCCGACTCCCACATGGCCATTTTTATCCCCCACCACAGCCATAATACTAAATCTCATTCTCCTCCCGCTGTCCAAGGTTCTCTGTACTCTCCGAACATTGATTACCTCCTCGCTTAGATTCGGGAGCAGAGTTTCCACGATCTGTGGCTCCATAATAGGCATCCCGCTGTCCAAGATCTCGTCTATATCTGTGATCTCTCCCTGCTGTACTCTTCTTCCCAGATCAGTCTTCGGAGACCAGATCTCTGTTCCTTCCTCCTCTTTTGTATCACTTCTCTCTTTTTCGTCCATTTTATGCTGATTTATCTATTTTGGTCTTTATTTCAACAACTTTGGATTTAAGAGATTCATCTATGTGAGAACCAAACAAACGGTCCTCGGATGGGAAAACATCTGGATTGTGGGGTATCTGAAGTCCGGCATCTACTAGACCCTTCAAAGCCGCGAAGATCTTTGATCCGCGGACTACTTCCCTAAAACCTATGTCGAGGATTGCTTTTTTTGTCCCTCTCTTCAAAACCCTCTTTCCGCAGAGATAACCGGTTAGGTATGCTGACGGTAGATTTGAAGCAGCAGCAGTCCAACCAAACTTAGAGAGCTCCTTTGAGGTGGATGTTGAGAGTATGTAATCCCCCTCAGGCCTATAGTCAATTAGTTGACACATAACATATCTATTTGAAATCCGTACTACAAGGCGGGGAAGATTGGATTTTAGAAGGGCCAGCCTCTTTTTATAATTGGTTTTGCCCTCACGCTTTCGTCTGAAATCCACCACATATTTTGGTCCAGTTGCCATTTTAGTTCTTTTTGCTCATTGCTCCTTCAGTTCGCATAGACTCCTTCAACTGTCGGAGTGTCTTGTAATGCCCTCCCTTGACTCTTAGGTAGTATTTTCTATACACGCTCGATGTTATAGAGCCCTTTTCTTTTAGATCTCTCAGGTATTTTCTCTGTGATCTGGCTCGCTCCATCCACCTCTCCTTCGATGATTTTCTAGAGTTTTTTGATCCGCTTCGCTTTCCATGCCCTATGCTTTTCCTCTTTTTTCTTAAAATTCGCCTCTTTTTTGCTCTAATTCGAGCCTGCTTCTTCTCAGGTTTTTCCTGCACAAGGCCTTGTTTTATTAGTTCTCTCACATCATCGCGCGTCATAGCCTGAGAGATATCTGAAAGAGCCTCAGGGTTTAGCCAAACCCGATCCTCTGATATCCCCAAGACCTCTGCAGCTATCCTCTTCTGAGTTTTTACGTTGCTCATTGGTGGTCAAGTTCTTTATAATTAAGGATTTGGATTCCCCTTTGCATTGCAAGGCGTTGGATTTCGATGCGCTTTTTCTTGCCAACGGATGATGCTATCAATACCGCCTCAATGCGCGGGTTAATACGATCCAAATCTGATGGAGTAAAAACACGAACAGGGAAGTACCCAGATGGATGAAGCCCCCTCACCTTGCGTGGTGTTATATAACCAGAGCGCGGGTGCGCTGGCTTGTGCTTTTCATCATTTTGATGCCCAGAGTCTATGCCACGTGGACGCCTCCAACGGTCTGGAACCCTCTTCTTTTTACCATAATTCTGCCTCTTGAATTTTCCTTTTTTCTTCTCAAGGCGTATTTTTTCTCTTGCAAGACTCTGAGCTTCCTTACTCCTTTTTAAAACGTAGGAGGTGCTCTTTTTTTGAGGATTTCCATGCTTGTTTGTCTTAGAAGTGGCCTTTTTTGGAAGAGGTGCACTATCGTTTGCAACCTCTCGCTTCTTCTCAGTTCCGCTTCCAGATCTCTCCTTGGTCATTTGATCAACTTTCCGTCTTTTTCAACTATGTATATCCCATCCTGAAATATACGCCTGTCTAGATCTGTAACCCTGCACAGCTGTTCTATCTGACTAGCACATAGTCCTGCCTTTTCTTTGTCTGAACCAGTCACAATTATGTCCTGTCCCTTTACCTCCACAGTCACTCCCTGCGGTATAATCATCGTCCTGGGGTTTTTCTCGCCCAAGAAGTTAGTAACTGAAAATTTAGATCCCTCTACAGTGATGCTCATCGGGAAGTGCGAATATACTGCTTTTAACCTATAAGTTATGCCCTCTTTAACCCCACGTACCATATTCTTGATGTGAGCCATTATTGTCCTCACTATTGCCCTGTCCGACTTCTTTGGGGACTTGGTCTCAACTATTATCTTCGCACCCTCCACGCGGATTTGAACATGCTTGGCCTTGAATTCTCTTTGGACCTCATTGCTTCCAGACCTTACAATAACCCTTTTCTCCTGAACCTCGACCTGCACGTCCTCCGGTAGTTCATATTCCACCGAAAACATTAGTACACATAGGCTATTAGCCTGCCTCCTACTCCCTTTTTCTTTGAATCATAATGCGTCAGCAAGCCGCTTGATGTAGAGACTATTAGAGCTCCAAAGTCCCGCGCTGGTAGATATCTTTGTTCCCACTTCTCAAATTCTCCCTTCTTGACTGAGAATCTGGGCTTGATAACGCCGCATTTGTTTATTTTGTGTGTTAGTTTTATTTTGAAGCTGCCTCCCCGATGGTCATCTATATATTCATACTCGCCAATATATCCAAGCTTCTGCATAAGCTTTAGAATTTCCCCTAACAGCTTTGATGTGGGTTTCACCACTACATCCATCTTCCCAACAGCTTCCGCGTTGTTTATTGCCACCAGCGCATCGTTTATGATATCTCTTTTCATCTTCTTATTTGTACTTCTCAAAACCCAGATCTCGAGCCACCTCACGGAGGCACTGCCTGCATATAAACAACTTATACTTTCGCACTATCGCCTGCTTCCTTCCACATATTCTACAGACCCTCTCCTCAGTCATTTTCAATATTTACATTAAACTCTTGTTTTATGAAATTCATTGCCTCGTCTTTGCTAATTTGATGATTTTTCCCAAGCCTTGAAGCCCTTATCTTCCTCCTTTTTACTCTGAACCCCCGCCTCTCTATAGCAGCCGAAACCTGAAGCCCCATCGTCCCTATTGAAGGATCGTACTTAACACCGTCGTAAAAGACATACTGCTCAATGCCAAAGGAAAGGTTTCCAGACTCGTCAAAGTTCTTAGACTTTAGTGTCCGGTCCACTGCTGAGAGGGAACGATCTAAAAAGTCGTGGGCCTCCTTGCCCCGGAGTGTTACTTTCGTTCCTATTGGAAGTCCCTTTCTTAAGCCCCAGGCTGGTATCCGATGCTTAGAGTAAGTCTGCACAGGTTTTCTTCCAGTAAGCTTTTCAAGAAGCTTCATGGCTGGAGCCATCTTCTCTCCGTCTGATCCAACACCTATATTAACAACTACCTTTGCTACATATGGGCGTCTCATTGGATTTCCGCGATTTTCGTGGTGTTTGGTCATATTTGAGCTTTCTTGTCTCCAACAACGATTATATAATCCGTCTTTGTGGTTATTGTTTCCCCTTCAATCTCCAGGGTTGAGAGACTTTGGAGGTTTAATCCACCCTCGGTTATTTTCACAAGGGTGCCGATTTTCCCTGCATGGCGCCCTCTTGAAACAAGGGCTGTATTACCTGGTTTTCTCTCAAAAACCTTCAATATCCTGATTTTCGGAATCTCTACCAACAGACTAGCACCAACAGGGTACTTGGACGAATCCTTGGAACTTACGAGAATGTTTGTTCCATCGTGTAAGTTCAGTTGTAGTTTGCCTCCCTTCACTATTGTTTTCCCGGTAATGCTGGAGATCTTGGAGCTGGTTTTTTCCTTTGGTATCTCTTGCGGATACAAGCGACCCTTGTGATCCACCAGTATGAGATAATACTTTTTGAGAGGAGGAATGGAAACTATGTCCAAAAGGCCGACTGGGAAGCGCTCTTCCCTCATTCTCCTGCCATTAACCAAAACATCGGTGTGGGAGAGTATATACCTGACCTCTTTTCTGGTTGTTGCTAGGCCTAGATAATCTCGAAGGAGCACACCCAAGGGTATCGAATTTTCCTTCCCGTGTGGCCCGGGGAGCGCCCTCATTAGCCATACCTTTTCCTTTCTGTGCACCTTGAGTGCCTTTGGGGATGCT
>JAOZPI010000001.1:0-7689 GCA_029932835.1 archaeon
AACGCCGCACATATCCGCGGCTATTATGGTAGCCACATCCAATTTCCCCCCAGCCTGTGGGGGAGTACAGACTATAACATCACTCACCCCAGCTAATTTGGCAGGAATGGCAAGCATCAGCATCACTGAGGGGTAAACCGCTTTTCCTCCAGGAACATAAAGCCCGGCTCTTTCTAGAGGAACAAGGCGCCTGCCTACCTCAACTCCTGGCTCTACCTCTATGCGGTATTCCTGCGGAATCTGCTTTTCGTGGAACTTCTCTATGTTTTTGTGTGCGTGTTTTATAGCCTTTAAGAGTCTTGCATCAATGTGATTATAAGCCTCTTCAATCTCATGGGAGGTTACCTCCAGGGAGGAAAGAGCAACTCCGTCAAATCTTTTCGTATAGTCAAACAGGGCTTCGTCTCCACGCTTCTTCACATCCTTTATTACTCTGGACACCTTGTCTTCTATGCTTAGGATCTCCTTCTCTGCCCTCTTCATAAATGCCTCAGAGACCTCATCCACGGTTAGTATCGGAATTGTTTTCATCGCAGATTATCACCTCACCAAGCGTTCTATAGGCAATACCAGTATATCCCGTCCTCCAATTCCCTTCAACCCCTTTATCGTATCGAATATAGAGCTTTCATCAACTACCATCTGTGCCGCTATCCACCCTGGTTTATCCAGGCGTGTTATGGTTGGAGAGAAAAGACCACTACAAAGTTTTTCTAAGTCAGGGAGCCTCTTTTCTGGGAGATTCACTACGAGGTATTTCTTTCTCTGGGCTGACACCACCCCGTGTATTGCAAGGATCAGGTCATCTAAGAGAGGGGTCCCGTAAGATGGGTTCTTTATTATAATTGCCTCCGATTCCAGAATGGTGGCGATAGGCCTAAGGCCGTGGGTTTTTAGTGTGGAGCCGGTGGAAGTCAGGTCAACTATAACATCGGCAAGAGAGATCATTGGAGCGAGCTCCACAGCGCCGGACAACCTTACCAGTTCGGCCTTCTTTCCGATCTTCCTAAAATAGGCCCTTGTCAAATTCACAAATTTCGTAGCAACACGGACGCCGTCCCTCAGATCTGAGACAGATCGTATAGCAGATTTATCCGGACATGCGAGGACAAGGGAGCAGTATCCGAAGTTTAGACCCATAACATCCTCCACTTTTGCCCTGCTCTCTCTGGCAATATCACGCCCTACAATCCCAATATCAGCAGCTCCCTCCTCTACGAAGCGAGGAATGTCCTCAACACGAATGGTGATAATATCAATGTCAGGGTTACCTGTTTTTATGAATAATGATTTCTCCTCGTTTGCCCCGATTCGGAGACCGGCATTTCTGAGCAAATCTATGGCTGGTTGCTTCAACCTCCCCTTGTTTGGTATAGCAATTCTAAGTTCTGGTTTGTTTGATGCCATAGCAGAGCTGTTGCGGGATGTGGTCATCCTCCTAGATTTCGTTTTTTGTCCTTCGCTTTTCATTTTTTCCTAGTTTCAGCCTTATTTTCTGACTGGAGCTCTTTGATCACACCTACGATCTCCCCTCTCTGTACCTCCTTCTGTTCCCCGGTTAACATATTTCTCAGTGTAACCACGCCAGAAGAGAGACCTCTAGAGCCCACTATCAGAACTAGCGACGCTGCTGTCTTCCCTGCATACTTCAATTGATTTGATATGTTTCTGTTCATGATGTCCGCCTCGGCTGGTATCCCTGCACTCCGGAGATCCTGAAGGATCTTGTAGGCTCCCCTTCTGCTTCTGGGATCTGCATTAGCAACATACACACGGAGGCCCCTGCCATCAGGCAGTGTCCCCTCCTCTCGCATAACCTCGATTATCCTTTCTATCCCAAGACTGATTCCCACCCCCGGTATGTTCTTCCCAGCCATTTGCGATATAAGTGTATCATACCTCCCCCCACCTGCAATAGCGCCATAGGGACCAAGGGATACCTCAAATATGGGGCCGGTGTAGTAGTCCAACCCACGCACCATAGAAAGATCCAAGGTCAAAAATTTTTGATAATCAGATCCGTAGTTCAGAAGAAGGTTTTCCACCTCTTCTAGCTCACTAAGGCCACTATTCTCGCCTATAAGCTCCCTCACGGAGTCGAGAGTGTCCAAGCTTAGTATAGAAAAAAGGTTCTCGCTGTCTAGTCCCAGGGCCTCAAGACCCCTTCGCACTACTTCTTCTCCCTGTTTATCAAGCTTGTCCAAAAGGCGGAGGAACTCCAACTCCTTTTGAGGAGGTATTTCCAATTTTTTCAAGATCGCTGAGAGGAGCTTTCTGCTGTTTATCTTGAATTCAAATTTTTTTATACCGATGGCCCTAAGAGAGTCGATAGCACAGGCTATTATCTCAGCGTCGGCCTGCATATCAGACGAACCGAGGATGTCAATATCACACTGCCAAAATTCGCGGTATCTCCCCCTTTGAGGACGATCAAATCTCCACACCCTAGAAATGCAATAGCGCTTGAAGGGGAGAGGAAGCTGATTCATCGCCGCAACACGAACAAGAGGGACTGTGAGGTCGTATCGAAGGGCTAGTTTTCTGCCACCAAGATCCTCAAATTTGTATATCAGTTTTTCTTCATCACCGTACTTGCCCTCCAGTACCTCGGCGTATTCAAACGCTGGAGTTTCAAGAGGGGAGAATCCATAGAGCTCAAAGGTATCCCTAATTTTATCAATCAGGGCCTGTCTCCTTCGCATTTCCTCAGGGAGAAAATCACGCGTACCTGGTGGTGTTTCCAGCTTCATTGTTGTAATCGTTCAACTTCATAGACGAAGTCCAACCTCCTTAATTTGTTGATGATATTACTAAAATCCTTGTCGTACTTCCCCGTAAGGCACCACTCCGCCTTCTTCTCTCTCTCAAGGCTTCTTGACTCGCTCATAATAATGTCAAAGCCCTCCCGCGATAGGATGCGGGCTATGCGCGCTAATGAACCTGGCACATCACTCATCACAATCCGCACACCGTAGACCTTTGTGTCTGGGATAGGGGATATAAGAGCTCCACCCTTATTTACCGCTATAACAACCTCCATGCCTGTCTCTAGGCCTACCGCTCTGCGAATGCTTAGGGGAATAAGGAGTCTTCCCTTTTCGTCTATTTTGCCAATTTCTTGCATTTTAAGTGGGATTTTTTTCCCACTTATTTTGAGGTACCTCCTATAAAAACTTTTTGTTTTGTTTTCATCTAAACTGAGAGTAGAAGCAAAAGACTATGGGAGTAAAAACCAGTGAGATTGTGGTGGATACGAGGGGCAGGGGGGATATGGTTGATATTAGCCAGAAGGTGGAGGAGGTAGTAAAGGGCTCCAAAATTTCTGAGGGGATCGTGAATATTTTTGTACACGGCTCAACAGCCTCGGTTTCAACAGTTGAGTACGAACCTGGCCTCCTTAAGGATGTACCTAGAGCCTTGGAGAGGATAGCCCCGTACGGACCAGATTATGCACACCACGACACATGGCACGACGACAATGGAGCCAGTCACGTAAGGGCGACAATTATGGGGCCAGGAATTACAGTCCCCGTCAAGGGGAGAAAACTAGTATTGGGAACGTGGCAACAGATAGTTCTGATAGACCATGACACCAGACCAAGGAGTAGGAGAGTAGTGGTTACAGTGGTGGGAGAATGAGAAATAGAGAATAAGGGAGTTAAAAGAGAAAATAAGGGAACTAAAAGGGAGTTAAAAACGCCGCCTGCGCCTGCCTTTTCTGTCTGATTCGAACCCCCTGCTTGAACTTTAGACTGGGAGGAAGGGGGGGAATAAAAAGGTGCCGACGCATCTGCAAACCCAGCTTTACGCCAAGGTTTCTCCAGTGTGCTTCACTAGGAGAATGGGGACGGGTCCTGCCCGGGCCGTAGGTATTGTATTTAAATCGTGCCTCCATATTTTGACCTCGTTCCAAGATGCTCCTCTATGCGCAGAAGTCGATTGTATTTTGCGTTCCTGTCGCTCCTTGCAGGTGCTCCAAACTTGCTTTGACCCGTGGTCGCACCAACGACCAAATCGGCGATAAAAGAATCCTCTGTCTCGCCACTGCGATGGGATACAACAGCAGTCCAACCAGCCTTGTAAGCCATCTTTATGGCGTCTAGTGTCTCGCTTATGGTGCCTATCTGGTTTGGTTTTATTAGAACAGAGTTTGCCGCCCGTAGATCTATAGCCCTTTGTATTCTCTTTGTGTTGGTTACTAGGAGATCGTCCCCAACTATTTGTATCTTACTTCCCAGCTTCTTCGTTAATTCAATCCATCCGTCCCAGTCATCTTCAGCCATGCCGTCTTCCAGAGATATTATTGGATAGGAAGAAACCAAGTCTGTGTAGAAGTCCACCATTTCTCCAGACTGCATCTCCTGTTCTCCAATCCTATAGACCCCATCATAAAAGAACTCGGAGGAAGCTGGGTCTAGGGCAAATTTTATCTCCCTTGTGCTATAACCCGCCTTCTCGATGGCCTTTATCACAAGTTCAAGACGATCTCTGACGTTGTCTATTGGGGGTACAAACCCTCCCTCATCACCTATCAAAGTCCCGCGTGCCCCAAACCTCTCCTTTAGCAGGGACTTTAGGCTGTGATATGTTTCAGAAGCCATCTGGATCGCCTCTGCAAAATTCTTGACACCCACTGGCATTATCATGTGCTCCTGTATATCATTCTCCTGCCCAGCGTGCCTTCCGCCGTTTATGATATTTAGCTGGGGGACGGGAAGGACACTATCTCCAAAGCCGCCCATAGCCCTTATATACTCATAAAGCCACAATCCCTCACTCGCTGCTCCAGCCCTGCAGACGCACATGGAAACAGGCAGGATGGCATTTGCCCCCAACCTTGATTTATTCTCTGTCCCATCCAGCTCTATCATCACTTTATCAACACTTCTCTGATCTGAGATCTCCATTCCGATGAGCCTCGGAGCGATTATCTTGTTCACATTCCCCACCGCCTTTTTTACTCCCTTTCCCATATACCTGCTCCCTCCATCCCGAAGCTCCAAAGCCTCATGAACGCCTGCGGAAGCACCACTTGGCACCATAGAGCGAAAAGTGCCATCATCAGTCTGTAGCTCTGCCTCTACAGTTGGATTTCCCCGGGAGTCCAGAACCTCCCTTGCCGTTATGGATCTTATTGTGGCCATTTTTCGATTCACGATTATTTATGTGTCGTTTATTTTGGGGGTTATGGATTAAAGCTGTGATATAATCTTTTTTGCTGCAGCCTCCATATCGGCAGAGTTGTATATAGCTCGCCCTACGATGACATGCCACCTCTCGCCAGCAGCCCTTCCAGAATCCGTTATCTCGCCTCCTTGAGAGATTAAACCAGGAGAATAGAAAACTGAGTCTGGGAACATCTCCCGATAGTGCCGTATTCTCTCCACCCTGTTTCCAGGGACTACAAGGTCCCGCACGCCTAGATCTATCGCCATTCTATATATCTCTTCTGGAGCTGATTCCCGAATCCATCCCCCCTCTGATTCAAGGTAGGCCCGATGGGTCATTTCGCCTCCCACTATCACACCCAATCCCTTCTCCATAGAGGCCCGGATCCACGACTTCTCTGTCTCAGGTCCAGATTGAGGGAAGAGTATAACAGCATCTACACCGGAGGACTGACAAACCTCCGCGAATACAGGACCCATCTCCGGGATATCAGTTGCTGCCTTTTGGTGATCGTAGATTATAGGCAGATCTGTTTTATCTCGAATGGTGTTACATACAGACAAAAGCCCGTATCTTGCCACAAGAGAGAAGCCAATTTTATAAGCACCTATCTTATCCAAGTGAGAGGTGGCATCTATTATCCTCTCCAGTTCCTCCAAATCCGCAACATCACATGCGGGGATAAGGCTTCGCTGGTATTTTATTATCTCCACGATAATTTAACACAGTGGGATATAAATAGTTTGAGATTCAAATAATTTGGATGAAAAGAAAATCACAGGGGAGAAAGACCGCGCAGCGCCTAGAAAGGCCCAGGGGGTTGGGGTTCTATAGAAGGGTCCCACTTGGAGCAAAAATTGACAGAGCTGTGGATAGAGAGGAGAATAATAAGGCTATAGCGTTGATGCGAAAGAGTGAGCAGATATTAACACTAAGGAGGAGAAGGATAGGAGAAGGGTTGAGAAACGCGGAAACAGAAAAGGAAAGAGCCAGGTATGAAAGATGGATGAGAAGGGTGAACAAGCGACTGGGCAAACTATGCTATCACCTTAGGGGATGACGGAGGACATCATACCTGTGTTATCAGAAGGGTGGTGGGCGAATTCGTATATAATTGGAAATTTTTTGGTAGACGCAGGGGCGCGAATTGAGGGGGTGGAACCCAAAGTTATAATCCTAACCCACTGTCATTTTGATCACTGCGCGGCTGTGGAGGAGATTCAAAGGGAGACTGGATGTGAGGTCTGGATGAGCAGGGAGGAGGCAAGGTTCTTTGAGAGGGGGAGGAGGGAATCCAGCGCTGCGGATTTTTTTGGAGTAGAGGTGGACTTGGGATTTGAGATAACGCGGGTGTTGTCAGAGGGGGACGAGATAGGGGTGGGAAAAAAGAAGTACAGGGTAGTATTGACTCCTGGGCATACTCCAGGGAGCATTTCCCTCTATGAGCCAAAGGGAGGGTCCTTAATCTCAGGGGACACGCTCTTCGTTGATGGTGTGGGGAGGTCTGACCTACCAGGAGGAGATGAGAACGCACTCTTGCGATCCCTGGAGCGCCTCTCTGAGATGGAGATAAAAAATCTGTATCCAGGACATGGGCCATTAGGGAGGGGGAACATCCACCCGCATTGAGGGTTTTGATATTTGAAGGGCAAGAGCTAAGATCTGTCTTTTTTGAGAGATTCTAGGGGACGGTTCAAGCGTTTGTGGTGCTCTTGGATCAGCCGCTCCATCTCCCTTGGGGTTGTTATCTTAGCAACACCAGTAAAGGCCTCAGCAAATGCCGTATGGATCGCTATGTCTCGGTTGAGATGCTCAAGGGCTTCTCTCACCTTCACCGCATGCTGAGGCTTATAACCACCCTTCCTCAGCTTCTCCATCATGGTGTTTCTGAGGCGCATCAACCTAAGGGTATTGCCAAGGTCAAGAATGTGGATACGACTCCTAAGCTGATTAAGGTAGCGGGCAACCTCTGGATCATCCGGATGTGTCATAAATTCAAACCTCTGTAAAAAGGTCTTCTCGACCTGCTCCTCAAAGGAAAGCCTCCCCTTGGCCTCCTCCTGATGTAGTTGTTCTAGCCTCTTCCGGACAATCTCTCTTCCTTTCTTGGTGTAGATCCCCTTGTTCTTGTAATGCGTAGCTAATCTGCGCTCTATATCCTCATGCCTTTTCAGGGGTAGAGATGAAGGAAGCGGGGACTTTGGCGGTCGTGGAGATGGCATTTAAAACACCTCTCTGGTTTTGTAGGATCTCAACCACTCTATATTATTTCGATAAAAAACTCTTAAATCGTTAAGACCCATTTTTAGCATTAGGGGTCGTTCAATGCCAAGGCCCCATGCCAAAACCGGGACCTCCCTCCCCAATAACGGCTTTACCACTTCAGGACGGAATATCCCAGATCCGCCCAACTCCACCCACTCCCTCTTCTCCTCAAAGTATACCTCCGGCTCGCAGCTCATTTCTGTGTATGGAAAATATGCAGGTCTAAATCTTATTTTTTTGTAGCCCATTTTTTCT
>JAOZPI010000001.1:7699-13484 GCA_029932835.1 archaeon
TGAATCCGAGCTTTTGGTAGAACTCACGAAGATACCACAGAAGATGACGAAAGGTCACATCTTCCCCCACTACAATTCCCTCCACCTGATAGAACTCTGCTAGATGCTTATAATCCAGCGTCTCATTTCTGAAAACCCTGCCAATGGAGAAGATCTTAGAGGGAATTTCCGTGTGAGGAAGGCTCCGAGCAGAGACTGCAGTTGTGTGGGTCCTCAAAACGGTTTGCATTGCCTTCTTTGGATCCCAGTTGTATTGCCAACCAGTAGATTCCGTATCTCCTCCATGCTCGTGCATATCCCTAACCTGTTTATGGAAGGGGGGCAGGTCTGAAGTAAGGTTGTCTATGTAGAATGTATCGGCTAGGTCTCGGGCTGGATGATCCTGGGGCTGGAAGAGTGCATCAAAATTCCAGAAGGAGCTCTCTACAAAATCACCGCGAGCCTCTGAGAAGCCCATCTCTAGGAATATGCGCCGTATTCTCTCAATAGCAATCTTCAGAGGGTGCAAACGAGCAGGCCATATTTCCTCTGCCTCCCTTATTCCATAGCGCCTGAATTTCTTACCCCTCCAGGAGCCTGTTTTGAGCATTTTATGGGTTAGGAGAGAGATGCCCTTTTCAGGTGAAGAAGGAGTGCTCTCCTGTTCTAACACCTTTTTCCCCTCAGGCGTCAAAGTCGCTTCAAACAAGCGAACGTCTCGGAGTTTGATAGTATTCCCCCGCCTTCGCAGTTCCTCCACTTCTTTCTCAAAATCTCCCAATTCCTGTAGTCTGGACATTGAGATACTGCCAGATGAGAGGATTCTAAGGAGTTCTTCATCTCGACCTTCCCTCTCCAGTGCCCTGTTCCCTTCCTCGGTAATCCATAATTTTCCTTCCTTTATCTCTCCCCATCCCTTCTTCTTCACCCACATGATACCCACTTTCATATCGTTTGATAAGTGGGAAAGAGGGACAGGTGCTCTTTTCATACTCGTGAGAAGCCGCTTCTCTGGCAGGCCCTCTTTAGCATATCTCGTTCCATCCACACCTAACGAGATCACCCTGTCCGTCCTCTCTTTCAGTTTTATCAACCCCTGCACAGCCAAGCTGTTGGCAATGGAATAAACCCCATCTCCCAGATCAAGCTCTTTTGCAGCTTCATCCAGAGATTGCCCCTTGGAGAGTAGAGAAAGGAGCTCTCGTTCTTGCTTGGTTACCATTCTTGATTATGTAAGTTTAATTTATTGCTCGAAGGTAAAAAACCAAGGATAGGGTTTGTAAGGGAGAAAAAGGAGACCGATGAGACAAAGTTATATCAACCTGGTATAACAAATTCTAGAGAATAAGTTAGCCTCCTGCTGTATATTTTAAAGCTTTTTTAAGAGGTAATTTTTAATATTCCAGCTGTGTTATACGGGGGTAATATAGCTTCGTTAATTGCTGTTACTCCATACATTTTTAAATACATAAACATGGGTGGTAAGATGAAAAAAATTATAAGAAGCGCTGCCGATAAGGCTGCTCGACTTGAAGGAAGCCAACTAAGTGAAGTTGACGAACAGCTAATGAAACTTATAGATGGCTTGAAGACCTCTATAAAAGTTGTTGGTGTGGGAGGGGCAGGATGCAATACAGTTACAAGACTCTCAGAGATGGGGATAGAGGGAGCTGAGACCATTACCATGAACACAGACGCACAGGATCTGTTATACGCGGTTTCTGACAAAAAAGTATTGTTAGGTGCAGAACTGACAGGTGGTCTTGGCGCCGGTTCTGATCCAACGGTGGGAGAGAGCTCAGCAAAGGAGAGCCTGGATGAAATTGCCTCTGCATTACAGGGAGCTGATTTGGCTTTTGTGACGTGTGGCCTGGGGGGTGGTACTGGATCTGGAGCTGCACCAACAATCGCTGAAGTGGCAAAGGATTCCGGAGCTGTAACTGTGGCAATAGTTACGCTGCCCTTTACAGTAGAGGGTAAAACCCGATGGCAAAACGCAGAGGAGGGGCTATCGAAACTCAGGAAAACCGCAGATACTGTGATAGTTGTCCCAAATGACAAACTGCTGAGTATAGTTCCGGATCTGCCCCTAAATGCTGCCTTCAAGGTGGCAGATGAACTCCTCTCAAATGCACTGAAGGGAACCACAGAGATGGTAACAAAACCAGGCCTAGTGAATCTCGATTTCGCAGACTTGAGGACTGTGCTATCGAATGGCGGAACCGCAGTAATAGGAATGGGTGAGAGTACAAGCGAAACATTTTCGGAGAACCGGGCAATTGAGGCGATAGAGGAGGCCTTGAACTCTCCCCTCTTGGATATGGACGTGTCCACAGCAGACAGAGCACTTGTTAATGTCATTGGCGGACCTGACATGACACTGCAGGAGGCTGAAGCTGCTGTTGAGTACCTCTCTGGAAAGATAAGTCCGGATTCGAATATCCTCTGGGGAGCACAGATAGATGAGAACCTGAACAAAAACGCAGTGAAGGTAATGTTGGTTGTGAGCGGGGTTAAATCACTATCTGAGCTCACTGCCGGCTCTCCATTGGGATCGAAAGAAAAGCTGGATCTAGATGTAGAATACATCTAGGGTAATGGGGGTCCAGAACAGTTTGATTGAGAAGTGGTTTGGGGGCCGGGGGTCCCCTGGCTCCTCCTTTTTATGATTTTTGGTATGGGTAGTAGTGGGTGTTTTTATACCCCCATCTTCTATAATCCCACATTTTACCAGTTAGGAGTAACTGAGATGGGAAATAGCACAATATCGATTCTGAGGAGGCTCCCAAGTGAGGCTTCTAGGATACTAAAACTATCAAAGAAGCCCACACGCTCAGAATTTGAAGAAGTCGTGAAGATAACTGGAATGGGGATAGTTGTACTTGGGGCTACAGGGCTCATATTCATCCTAATAAGAGCCTTTTTGGAGGGCAGACTCTAAGATGGATACACATTTTTATCTCCTGAGAACCACAACAAGCCAGGAAGACGCTATTGTTGATATGTTATATCAAAAGGCTGTGAATGAGGAAGACCCGGGAGTGTATGGGATCTTTCACCCCGGACCGATAAAGGGGTATGTCTTTATGGAGGCAAGAGACCTTGGAGACGCTGTTCAATTAGTTCAAGGGGTCCCTCATACAAAGGGCTTTGTCAAGGGGGAGGTAGATTTTGAGAAAGAGGTGAAGCCCCTTCTCCAACCAAAATCGAGCGTTCTTGACGTGAAAAAGGGAGACCTCGTAGAGTTAATTGCTGGGCCCTTCAAGGGAGAAAAGGCGAAGGTTATACGGGTAGATAAAGCGAAGGAGGAGGTCACTGTGGAGTTAATTGAAGCGACCGTCCCGATTCCAGTCACTGCGAAGGGCATGCACATAAAATTAGTGGACAGAGTAACACAGGAGAAGGCTGAAGAAAGTCAGAGGAAGGAGATGGAGAAGAGAGGAGGAGAGCCTTTCCCGTCAATTGAGCTCAGTGAGAGGGGGGAGGAAAGCAGAGAAGAGAAGGAAAAACCAAAGAAGATAGTATTGGGTCTTGGTGAAAATAGGGACGAAGAGACACAAGAGGATAAATCAGAGGAGACGTAGGTCTCCATTATTTTTCAATAAGACTGCTCTAACTAGGAGAATACAAGATGGGACAGAGAGTTAAGGTGTTGGTGGACGCTGGAAAAGCGAGCGCCGGGCCGCCCTTGGGCCCAGCTCTAGGGCCACTTGGAGTGAATGTGGGGCAGGTGGTCGCAAAGATAAATGAAAAAACTAAGGCCTTTGAAGGAATGAAGGTTCCTGTTGAGATTGTTGTAGATCCAGCTACAAAAGAGTTTGAGGTAAAGACAGGATCTCCTCCCGTCTCCCAGATGATAATGAAGGAGTTGGGGGGAGAAAAATTGTCCCCAAATCCCAAATATGAAAAGGTTGGAAACCTAGCTATTGAGCAGGTTATCAAGATTGCAAAATCCAAATTTGATTCTTTGAACACTACCTCCCTAAAAAGTGCAGTGAAGAGTGTAATAGGATCCTGCGTCTCCATAGGGGTTCTTATAGAAGGAATGGAACCAGGAGAAGCAATAAAGGCGGTCGATGAGGGAAAGTTTGATAAGGAGATAAGCGAGGAGAGAACCGAGATGTCGGAAGAGAAGAGGAAAAAGATGGAGGAAGAGCTAAGTGAGAAGAAGGCAGAGCTGGAGAAAGAACTGAAGGAGATAGAGGTAGAGGAGGAGAAGGAAGTAACGGAAGGAGAAGCAAAGATAGAGGCTGAGGGGAAAGCAACAGAGGAAAAGGAGGAGAGCGGTGGGAATGAGAAAAAGGAGTAGTAGTGGATTTTTATAAGCAGGGCTTCTAAATAGCGCACTGCCGAGAGCACAAGCGGCAGGAGTTCAAAAGAATGAACGAACAGGAGATTCTAAAGGCGTTGGAAGAGGTTCGGAAGGGACCAAAGAGGAATTTTGTGCAGTCAATAGATATGATAATAAACCTCAAGAATATTGACTTTAAGAACCCATCCAACCGCATAGACTTGAAGGTGGTACTACCGGCTGGGAGGGGGAAGGAGGTGAAAGTTGGGGTGTTTGGAGAGACTGACTTCCTGAACAAAGCAAAGAACGCTGATTTGAAGATAAGCGATAAGGAGATAAACAAAGGAGCAAAAGAGATAAGGAAAATTGCAGAGAGTATGGACTTTTTTGTCGCCCAGACCACCATTATGGTGGAAATAGGGAAAACATGGGGTAAGTTTCTAAGCACAAGGGGAAAAATGCCACAACCATTACCACCAGCTGCTGATCCCACACCAATGATAATGCGCCTGAAAAACTCTGTCTCAATAAGGAGCAAGGGGGAGACGCCACAAACCATCTCATGTGCTGTTGGGACAGAGGGTATGAAAGACGAGGAACTTGTGAAGAATATTATGGCTGTTTATAACAGCATCCTTGAGAAACTGCCAGCTAGGGAGAACAATATAAAATCTATTATGATAAAGGCCACCATGGGTCCCAGTGTGAGGGTTGTATAAAATGCCTGCTGAATGGAAGATGCGGAGAGTGGAAGAACTGGCAAAGAGGCTAAGAGAAAGCCCTATCATAGCTGTGGCAGGTATAAGCGGCCTTCCATCAAAACAGATGCAAGAGATAAGGAAAAAGCTCAAGGGGAAAGCAGAGATTGTTGTTGTTAAAAATCGGCTGGCAAGGAGAGCATTTGAAAAGGCAGGGAGAGAGGGGCTGAAAGATTTAGAGAAGAGGATTGAAGATCCAAGCGCTTTGATCTTTTCCTCTGAGAACCCGTTCCGCCTTTATCAGATCTTTAAGGAAAACAGAGTGAGGGCTCCAGCAAAGGAGGGAAGCGTAGCACCAGAGGATATAATAGTGCCTGCTGGAGAGACGCCATTTAAGCCCGGACCAATTATCGGGGATCTCCAGGAAGTTGGAATCAAAGCAAAGATACAGGGCCCAGTGATTGCTGTGGTTGAAGAGTCTCCTGTTATAAAGAGGGGGGAGGTATTCTCAGCAAAACTGGCCAGCGTGCTGGCTCAGATGGACATACTACCGATGGAGATTGGAATAGATATCAGAGCCGTGATGGAAGATGGGGTAGTGTATGAGAGCAAAATCCTCGATATTAGCAAGGAGGAGACCATGTCCAAGGTTGCAACCGCGTATCAAAACGCGCTCAATTTATCAGTGGAGGCTGGAGTTTACAACACGGAGAGTCTTCCGATTATGCTAAACCGGGCCGCAAGGGAAGCCAGAAACCTGGCTATAGAGGGGGGAGTATACACAAAAGAGACAGTGGGGTATATGCTCTCAAAGGCG
>JAOZPI010000001.1:13494-44766 GCA_029932835.1 archaeon
CTGCGATATCTGAAGGTTCAAACACAAAAAAAGAGGAATAAAATGGAATATGTCTACGGAGCTTTGCTGCTCCATTCGGCTGGGCAGAAGATTGACGAAGCAAATCTGAAGAAAGTAATGGAAGCGGCTGGAGTAAAAACAGATGAAGCCAAGATAAAGGCGTTGGTTGCTTCCTTGGAGGGGGTTGATATAGAGGAAGCGATCTCAAAGGCAGCAGCGCCAGTAGTGGCTGCTCCGCAAGCCGCAGCTCCCAGTGAAGGAGCGCCAGCAGAGAAAAAGGAGGAAAAACCCAGCGAGGAAGAGCAGGAAAAGGCTGAGGAAGAGGCAGCTGAGGGACTAGGCGCGCTGTTTGGATAGAGGCGCCTCTCAATGCCCCTCGCCCTGGATTTGAGTAGATAAGGATAGGCAGAGAGTTATAGATAAGGTAAGTTGTTGCTATTTTTATTCCTAATTTCCTTAACCTAAGTATGAAAAATGAGATTAAACCAGTGGCAGATCCATTTGAGAACAAGGAGTTTATGATAAGGGCTGAAAAAGTGCAACCATTGATGACACTGGAATACCTGAACAGTTGGGGGAATGAATTTTTGTTTATATTTTTACTAATGACTTGCTCTTTCCTGCTCCTGATAGTGAATCAGTTATCAGCCAGCCTGCCAGATAAAGTGCAAACCATAGTAGGCATCGAAGTTCCTGCATTCCTTGCGACACAAGTCCCAATATTTGCGCTGATTGTAGCAGCCATAATATTGGCTGTGTATTATAACATGAGAAGGCGTTATATAGAGAATATGATGTACTTCTTCTATCAAAGGGTCGCAGAAGAGGAACTAAAGAAGAAAAAGTAATAAAAGATGCCACGCCCGGAAGAAGAAAAAGAGGGTGAAGGCAAGAAATTCAAAAAAGGCCTTTACGGGGAGCTTGTAAGCCCGGAAACCCTAGAGAAGAACCTAAAGAAGCCAAAAAAGAAGAAGCGCAGGTTACTTGGGGGGAACCCATACTTATGGCTCTATAGAGTAACTGAGAAATACTTTATAAAAAAGAAGAAGGGGATAGGAAGAATAGCAGTACTGGAAGAACCCAAAAAGGGGAAAGAAATTCCCCATGAATACAAAGAAGCGTTCGATTTTCTCGGATGGGAGATAAAGCCAGAAATTGCTATGAAGGTCCCTCTTCTTGCAGGGATTATGGGACTCTTGGCAGGTATCACAATTTCTTCTATCCTCTTTGTGGCACTTAACCCAAGTGATGCCTTCCTGCTTCTCTTTATCATGTTTATTCCTGTGTTTTTAGCACTCGGGACGATCAGCTACTTCCAGAAATACCCACTCAATAGCGCGAACGCAGAGAAGATGCGAGCATTGAGTTATGTGCCGGAGATTATCAACTATTTGGTAATGCAAATGAGGTTGCAACCAAACCTGGAAAGGGCTGTTGAGTTTGCTGCTGAGCATGGGGAGGGAAGGATCGCCAATGAACTGAACGAGCTCCTCTGGAAAACGCGCATAGGCGTATACGAAAGCATTGAGGAGGGGCTTGATGAGTTGGCGTACCGATGGGAGCCATACAGTGAGGAGTTTAAGCACGCTATAACAATGATAAGGGCGTCGGTCCTGGTGCCAGACGATATTGAGAGGGGGGTTCTTTATGATAAAACCGTTGAGGATATACTCACATCCACAAAGGAAAAGATGGAGGTATACACTCACTCGATGAGGCAGCCCTCGATGTACCTCTTCTATATCGCTATTCTCCTTCCCCTAATGATTATAATAATGTTGCCAGTGGCAGCTGCCTTTGCTGGGATTCCCATCGCCTCGGTCCCGGTACTTATAACTCTTTATATTGTTGTGCTCCCTCTGATTACCTATATATATGCTGGCACTATCCTATCCAAAAGACCTGGGGGGTATATACCGCCAGAGATACCAGATGATCACCCAGAGCTTCCTCCTCCTGGGACTGCAAGGATACGAGGGATGAAACTCCCTATAATACCCATAACTGTGGGTCTTGTTATTCTGCTGCTGGGATCCGGAATTTTCATAGAGACTGCGATGCAGCTGTCCCCAGAAGAGGCCGCAATTCAAGAGGCTCTGAGCGGAGGAAAGGAAGTACGGCAACCACACGTCATTCAATATTTTGTGCCCCTTGCTATAGCAATCCCGTTAGGCTTTTACCTCTTTGCCAAGAGTTACAACAAAAGAAAGATTCAGGAGGAGATAGTGAAGATGGAGGGGGAGTTCAAGGATGCAATGTATCTTATGGCAAGCAGATTGGGAGAGAAAAAACCAGTGGAAGACGCGCTATCCTACGTCAAGAGGTTTATGCCAGAGAGTAAAGTGGCGACAGAGGTTTTGGAAGATATTCAACGAAATATTATGGTCCTTGGCCTCACCCTCCGATCTGCCATATTTGACTCTACATACGGTGCTATGAAGAATATCCCATCTCGGCTTATGAAAAGCTCCTTCAAGATTATGACAGATTCTATTGAACTTGGCCCAGAGGTCGCTTCTGTGTCTCTTGTATCCGTGTCCAACCAGATAAGAAATATTGAAAAGATAAAAGACCTAATGAGAAAGCTTCTCGACGACGTAACCGGAATGATGGGGTCTATGGCGACATTTATTGCACCGATCGTACTTGGGATTGTTGCTTCTCTCCAGCAGATAATAGTTAACGTTGTAAAGCCCCTTTCACAGCAAGGGAATGTACTGACTGAAAGCCATAGCACTGGCACCATTGCAGGTGTAAATACAGGGGTTGGGGGGGGAGGGGCCCTCATAGAGAAGGGAGCGATAGAAAGCATGGCAGGGCCAATAGAATTCCAGATTATTGTGGCTCTGTATATTATAGAACTGGTCATAATCTTATCGTACTTTGTTGGGAAGGTTAGGTATGGAGAAAATAAAACAGCCATTATGATGACTATAGGGAGGACGCTACCAATAGCCATCTCCGTGTTCATTGGAGCCCTTTATCTTGGAGCATCAATGATAGGGGGAATGGCAGGATAGTTATGGGGCAGGGCGGTATTTTTATAAATTCCATAGTAATATTAATAAAGGAGGAGTCCAACACGATGAGATATATGGAAGACAATAGAGGGCAGGGATTTGACACATTCAAACTCCTGATAGCCGCTGTTGTGGCTATGGTGATACTGGGCATCGTTACTAATGTGTTCCAGAAGATATACAATATGATTATAGGACTAAACTGCGTGTCAAACCCAATAAGCGAACTGACTGGTAAGATATCACAAGCCCAGGGAGGGATGATAACTGTGACTGGGGATCTGTGCTTGAGCAAAGGGGAGGAGATTGACGCAAGTAATTTGTATAATGCTATTTCCTCTGTTGAGTCTGTTACATTCAATTGCAAATCCAACGCCCCAGTGTGCGCATCCGGAAACCCCCCGGCTCTTACTGTAAGCTCGGACAAGGTGTTTGCCAATAGGGATACCAACTTTAAGGCCAGGGTAACGTGCACCAGTTCTGGTGGGTACGCAGGTGGGTTTCAGTGCGAGATTGAAATAATAAACAGAAAGTGATAGGGAGTATGAAAAACAAAAAGGGACAGGGGGAGTCCTTAATAAAACTGCTGGTGGTTGCAATAATAGCTATAATAGCGCTGGCTGTGGCAAAGAGCTATTTCAGGGAGGCCTCGAAGAAGACACAAAAGACCGTTGAGGAGATATTTAGTCCGGAAGAGAGCTCAAATTCTGAAAAAACGATCACTCTGCCCCTTCTATTTCCGATTTTCTCTGCTTCCTGATAATGAAAAGGACGGGATTCGCAGAGGGGCCGTTTCAGTTATTGATAAACATAGTAGTTCTTGGGATGGCCCTGGGGATAGGCTTCTATTTGTTCAATATGATAAACTGCTGGAAGTGCGACGAAGCTCTCAAGGGGCAGGCGGTGGATTTAAAAGAGACACTCGCCAGCATCGGTGGGATGGATGTAGGGAGTAAGAAGAACATAGTTATAAAGGTGGAGGATTTGGGGCATTGTGCTGCAGGGATATATCTCAAGCATCATCCAGGTCCATGCCGATCCTTTTGTCCCAACCACCCCAACGCCTGTTGGGTAATCATCGCCAACAGCAGGTGTAGTGGCCGCATTATGAGCGAGTGCATAGACATCAACGGCGATATGGATATAAACGCCAACAACATACTACCAAATCTGCAGAATGATCCCGATCCATGGATAGAGGGGTCCTATGCGATAACACACACTGTAACGCTACAGATTGAGAAGACTGGACCAAATCAGATTGATATAAAGAGGCCATAGGATGAAGATTGTAAAGAATAAAAGGGGTATGTACGAATACATACTAACAAAGAGTGTGATGTTGATTTTTATTCTAGCACTAGTCGGGCTGTTCTACTCACTGTATAATAATATGAGCATAAACAGCGCAGGAAACATCGTGCAATCGGAGGCAGCGAGTATTGAGAGAAAGATAAATGATATTATAGGTTCAAAGGTCGTGAGCAGCTCTGGGACCATATACCTGAAACAAAGCCTGAAGGTCGGAAAGGAAAATGAGGCATACAGGGTCAGAATAGATGAGAATGGAGTACTCTTGGAATATGTCAATTATCCATACGCTGGAATTAAGGGGTTTGCACCAATTGGGTATGGAAACCTCCAGAGGGTTAGTGGGAGTGAGTGGATTGATTGCAGCGCTACTGAGATTGCAAGAGGAGCCAAAATCAATATAGAGAAGTGGAATGAGAATAGATTCGATGTTGCCCTTAGTAAGACCTATATGGAAACCCATGTGAAGATAGACGCCCCGGATTGTATGGACAGTATGGAGTTAAAGGCTGTGTATTACCAAGATTAGGTTTATTATCAAGAAGGAGATAATTATATAAATATGATGAGAAATCGAAAGGGGCAGGGGAGCTTCCTTGCAGGGGATCTGCCTGCGATTATAATGATAGTTGTGGCAGTGGGGTTCTTTTTATCATCTCTTTATATGTCAATTGAGCAATTTAATTCAAAAAAGTGGGACATTCAGAAGCACGCAGCCCTTGTAGAGGCAACAGATGTGTTTCTAAAAGAAAATGCAAAGATAAGGCCGAGGGATATAGAATCTACCTCAGAGTTTTACAGGAGCAGGCTGAAGAGAATAGAGATAACATATGGGCTGAATGTATACGTTGAACTCCAAGCGCTGGATGATAGGTCTCCTATGTGCACAAGCCCATGCTCTGCTGGAGATCCTCCCCCCGAAGGGGCAGAGCAGCTTTCAAAGCGCTTTCCGATAGCACTCAAAAGCGGGGATACGGATTTAGAGGTGTACCCTGCACTAGTAAAGGTGGTGGTTTATTGATGAAAAGAATATCCAATAAGGGACAGGCGGAGGTCATGGATGGTCTCATACTCCTACTCATTGTAGCGACATGTTCTGTAGTACTTCTCGGAGCTTCGTCCAATTACGGGGGGCGGGCATTGGAGATTTACGAGGAAAACTATGCCAAAAAGCTGGCACAGAACACACTGCTGTCTCTCTACCACATCACATACTTAGATGATCAAAACTCCCCTCTCTATAAGAAGTCTATAATGGTTGCCCTTTCCAATGAGCTGTCCTCTGGGGGGAGCAACATAAAAGAGAGTGAAGCAGGGAGGTTGATAGGTGGAGTTTTGGACAAATATGCAAAGGAGCTTGGATGGAACTTTATGTTCTGCCTGCTAGACGGGGGGACCGAGATAAGGGACAACTCTGTCATATCAACAGCTCCTAATGTGGTGGACAGGGAGAGTTATATGGAGAACGCTGGGAATCCGTATTGTGCCACTGCTGCTCTTACATACCCAAAGGGGGACTGCTCTGCAGGAGGAGGGGGAGAAGCTGGGAATATGTGCTACGCTATAATAGAGGTCTGTGTCTGGCAATCATAGGTTTACTGAGATTGGCCTGTGGTACTTAGATGGAGGTCAGTATATTGAAAAATTCTATGCAGATTTTTGTGCGAAGGGATTAGGAGGGAATTCGCCTCTTGACAGAAAACTCCTCTCCACAGTGTGGACAGACATATTTAACCACATCCTCCTCTGCTGTTACAGATTTCGCACAGTTTGAGCACAAGGGTTTTCCACAATACGGGCAATAGACCACCATTACCCCCTTTTTCCCACAATTAGGGCAGACATTTTTGGCATCCCCCACATTCACGAACATACTGTCAAAATCCTCTGAATCCAGACTCTGATCTATATCTTCTAAATTAGACATATCGCCCAAATCTAGATCCACGTCTTCAAGATCACCCAGTTCCAGATCTTCTCCAAGGCCCTGTCCTTCCTCCGGAGACAAATCCTGTTCAGAAATCTCGATAGAAGGCGATGGTTGCTCCTCCTGCACTTCTGTCTCTAACTTGTACCACTTGTCTTCTTCAGGTTTTTTCTCCTCTGCCTTTTCTGTTTCTCTCAATTGCTGCTTCACATCCCTGACCATAACTTTTAGAAGATCCTCTTCATGATGACGGCCATGTGGCTCCTCACGCCTTGCACCAATACGAGCCTTCGTCTCTTTCTCTTTCTCCTCCTGTTCCCTTCTTTTTAACTCCCGCAGGGCCATTGTTATCTCATCTATGTTTGCCTTTTCCGGAACTTGCGCAGTGTGCTTTACTTCATGCTTCAGGTTCTTCTCCTCACGAAGCTTGTCCTTGAGCTTGTTTAGGAGATCCTCTGCCTCCTTTTTATTTTCTATTTCCTTCGCTTTCTTTAGTCTCTTTTCCAGCTCATGAAGTAACCTCTCTCTTTCTTTCAATACAGCCTCGTGTTGTTCTTTACTCTCAAGTATAGGTGGGCTGGTTTTCTCTGGTGTTTCCTGAGGTATTGTACGACCGGGAAGTTCGGTTTTGGAGGACGTGGCAGGGGGAGTTACTCTCGGGCCAATCGTTCTCTCTATCTCGCGCATTGTCCTCTTTTTCTCTTCAGTTTGTCGCTCCTTTCTCTCCCGAGCAACTGTCTCCTTGATACGATTGAGTATCTGCTGTATCTCGTCTTGTTCCTTCAACTTGTCCTGCATATTTGTTGCTATCCGTTCTATTTCTTTGTGTGTTTTTTCCCTCTTTCTTTCTGCTATCTGCTGCCTTATGCCGTATTTTATAACGTGCTTGGGTATTCCAATCACCAGACCTCTTTTCCTCCTAACTATAACAAAGTCTACAATGGAGCTCTCTATTACTATAGAGGCCAAAAACAAGGCTGTAAAAATAGAGAAATTGGTTTCGTATTCGGAAAACAGAGGGCGAAGAGAGTATGGGGAGTAGAGGGGGACAATAAAACCAGAAAGTGAAATAAAAGCTGCAGGAAGGTAAGCGACAAGGGAGTAGAGGATGTATAGAGCATAGCGCTTTGTAGGGAGGTAAGTCTTCACATCTGGGTAGACAAAACGAAGGAAGTACTTCCCAAGGATAGGACTGATGAGGAGGACAAATACATATGGGAGATAAGAAACAAGGGGGGAATATGGGATCGTCATTTTATTAATTTATAGTGGTTGGGCTGAAAAATGGATAGGTGTGGGGGAGGAGAAAGTCTAGTCTTGGGTCTGATCTTAACTGTGGCGGCTTGAACAATGAATTTATTTGGTTTGAACGGAAAAAAAGGGGGAGGAGATTTAATACAAACCTATGATTCATACAAACCTATGGAAATAGATGTGGAAGCAAGGGTTAATAAAACCGAAGAGGAGGCCAAAGTAGTGAAGGCCCTGGAGAATATGTTCCCTACAATTGAATTTCACAGAGAGGAGGACAGGATAAGGGGGCGGGGGGAAGGGGTCAATGATCTAAGAGCTCTTAAGGAGTACTTAAGATTACAGAAAATCAGGGATTCTGCAAGGTCCTTCTTGCTAGGAAAATTGAAGGGAGATGTAGTGGAGTTCCAGCTAAATAAGCAGGCAGCTGTTATGGGAAAGGCCAGCTTCTTGGATTTCGATGTTGCTCTTGGGGGTATAAGAGTCCGCATTAAGGGGGGAGGATTGGAGGAGGTACTTAGGTGGCTCTGTGAGAAGGAGGAGGGAGAGCAAAGTGGCGAGAAGAGGGTAAGAGAGGAGGGATAAAGGCGCTAGTATTTCAATGTAAATTTCAATGTGATTATGAGAGCCTTGAGGCCAATTGCTTTATATGAACTCTCTCTTGCTTCATTGTGTCGCGGTCCCGAACTGTGACGGTGGAATCCCTCAAAGTGTCATAGTCTATGGTCACACAAAAGGGTATTCCTACCTCATCTGCACGCGCATATCTCCTTCCGATGCTGCCTGAGGAGTCCCACTGGACATAAAATCCAAGATTCTTGAGAGTCTCATACACGGTGCGTGCCTTCTCGTATATACCATCTTTATTGACTAGTGGAAACACCGCAGCACGATAGGGAGCTACATCCCTTGGAAACTTGAAGTATGTACGAGATTTTTCCCCTGTCTGTTCAACATAGGAGCTCTCAAGGGTGCAGTAAAAGGGCCTGTCAATACCATAAGCAACCTCCACAACATGTGGGATAAATTTCCTCCCCTCTTTATTTACCCGCATATCCACCTTACTAAGTTCCATGTGGGATCGCAAATCATAGTCTGTTCTGTCTGAGACACCAACCAATTCAATTCTCCCGAAATCCTGACTGATGTATTCTATGTCCCATGTGTCGCTGGAATAAAACGCTCTCTCATCGTCCTTATGCTGACGCATCTGCAGGCGACTCCCCTTTATTCCCATCCTTTCAAAAAGTGACCAAGCCCTCCCCAAGGAGTAGGCTATGAACTGAGTTTTGGTTATTCCACTCTCCACTGCTTCCCTCAGGCTCATCTCCTTTGGTTCAGAGCTCCTTGCTTGCATTTCTCCAGACCACACACGAATTTGCAGATCAGCCACTTCATCAAAGCGGTCAGAATTCTTGTTGTTTGGGTCTACAAAAAATTGTACCTCGGCCTGAGTAAACTCTCTGAGCCTCAGCATTCCTTGGCGCGGAGAAATCTCATTTCTAAAGGAATGACCTATCTGTAGAACACCAAGGGGAAGACGCTCCCTTCCTGCAGCATAAAGCCTCTTAAATAGGAGGTAAGTGGTTTGGGCAGTCTCAGGACGAAGATATGCTGTGATCTTGCGCTTTCCAGGGCCTATATAGGTTTTGAACATCAGATTGTAGTCGTAGGGATCCCCGAGAGGACCATGGCACTTTGGACACACGATGCCCGCATCTCGGATTTTTTCTTTTAGATCTGATATGTTCATGCCGTCTGTCTGGATTCCAGTATGCTCTGCGACCAGATGATCTGCTCGGTACGGCTCTCCACACTTCTCACACTCAACAATGACGTCTGAGAAGGATTTTACATGCCCAGAAGCAACCCAGGGGTCCTCCGGTGTTAGGGTTGGGGAGCTTACCTCAAAACAGCCCTCCTCAATTATGTAATGTCTTCTTATTACCTCTTCTATGTTCTTCTTCAAGAGGGCTCCAAGAGGTCCATAATCGTAAAACCCCCTAACACCCCCATATATCTCGAAAGATGGCCAAACAAAGCCCCTTCTTAGGGATATATCCATAATTTTTTCCCTGACCACTTTGCTTAGTTTTTGTTTCTCTAAAGAAAAACACCTGTTCCTCAGCAGAGAGAAGCCCGACAAGATAGCTCTTAGTTCGCTGTCTTTGGCACCTATTGATCTACTTTAGTTACTCTAGGTCTTTATTGACTATCGTGGTAGGAGGGATTAACTTTGAGGGGTATATCTTTTTGCCTGGCATTATGGAAACATTTATCCCAGTTTTTACATTATCCCCGATTACACATCCAAACTTCCGTCTTCCGGTGCTTTCCATCTCACCCTTTATATTTAGTTTTACCTCAGCGTCGTCAAAACGCAGATTGGCTATGTTTGTTCCAGCTCCCAGGTTGCAGTTTTCTCCAATAATCGAATCTCCAACATAGGAGAGGTGAGGGATATTTGTATTGTTCATTATTATGGAATTTTTGACCTCTACTGCGTTTCCAATACGCACTCCATTGCCCAAGGAGGTGAATGGCCTTATGAAGCAGTTTGGACCGATCACACAGTTTCCTCCTATAACAACTGGCCCGATTATATACGCGCCTGCCCGAACGACCGTTCCCTTGCCTATTCTTACCTCCCCCTCCACTACTGCATTTTTATGCAGCTTCCCTTCTATTTTCTTCTCCGCTCGCTTAACATAAAACTCATTCGCATCTAGTAGATCCCACGGCTTCCCGACGTCCAACCAAAACCCTTCATACTGATATCCGTAGGCTGAAGTCATAGAAAGGGTATCTGTTATCTCGTATTCTCCCCTTTTTGAAGCCTTTGTCTGTTCTATTAGGTCAAAAATTGAAGGCTCAAAGACATAAACACCAGCGTTTATATAATTGCTCTTCGGTCTGTCTGGCTTTTCAACAATACTCAGGACATTTGCTTCTGCGTCTATTTCAACAACACCAAAATCCTGTGGTTTTCTAGACTGGGTTATGGTGATTATGTTTCCCCTCTTTTTCATATAAAATTTCCGTAACTCCTGAAATAACCAGTCCTCAACCACAACGTCTCCATTTATGCAGAAAAAGGGAGTTGTGATAACGCCTCCTGCACAACCAACAGCGTTTGCGGTTCCTCTTGGCTCATCCTGTTGGATGTAGGTCACACTATCCCCCAGAACCCCCCTTACTCTCTCTAGCCTCTCCTTCCCGACCAGCACATAGATATCCTCAATCCCAGCTCTCTGAAGTGCCTCAATCGTCCATTTTATCATAGGCTTCCCAGCGACTGGGAGAAGTGGCTTTGGTTGAGTAAGCGTAAGCGGGTGCATTCGTGTACCTTCCCCCCCAGCTAGAATCAAAGCGCTTATTTTCATTTCTTTTCAGAAACCCAAAAAACACTCTCTACTGGATATACAATTATTCCACTTGGAGCTATCTTAAACGGAACCAACTTCATTTTGTGATCTATGCCACGCATCTTTAAGATCTCAAGTCCTCTGTATCTAAGCTCCCCCTTTGGTATCGTGTAGAGGATTATCACACCATCTACAACAAATTCCTCAACAGAAAACTCTGCTTTTTCTCTATCTGAGTAGGAGGTCTCAGAGGAGAGAATAGTCGTACAGTTGAGTGGCTTTATAAACTCAAGGAGCTCAAAGAGAGCTGCCCTGTACTCAGCTACATCATGGCTAAATAGCTTCATAACCGTTATGCTGTCTATGAACACCCTCTTTATATCTGCACCCTCAATTTTCTCTTTTAGAATAGCAGGTATTCTGGTCGCCCCTTGGTGTCCTGGACTCTCAATTATGATATCCTTTCCTATATGGGCATCCCAATTGAAACTTGGAAACACCAACTTTGCGTTTTGTATTATACTTTCCTTTGACTGTTCAAGAGATAGATAAAGTCCTCTTTCTCCATATTTTTCAGCCCCCATGTACAGAAAATTGAGGCCAAAGTTTGTTTTTCCGGATCCAGGAGGGCCGCAAAGGAGGATGTTGGAATTAGGTATTAGACCTCCATCCAGCATGTCGTCCAATCCCTTTATCCCAGTAGGTGTCCGTTCCATTATTAGTGTAGATGTTATAGTATGGTTTGTAGGATTATGCTTAAAAAGATTGGTAATCAGATCCTATTTCATTATTCTAGGAATTGTCGCAGTTTTTTTAGTGCATTCTTTCGGTTGGCAGGAAAGGCGGCCACCCTTCCCCGTAGCTCTATCGTGTCGTCTTTGCCTAGGACGATCTCTCCATCGTAAGCCATCTGTTTGTCAAATCTGAGCCAAAACTGATTGCCTTCTGTGAGATGAGGGGAGGGGTCTATAGCAAAATGGCGGAGCTTGGGGCCTATAAAATCCAAGATATCGCGGATTTCCGATTGCTTCTCAAAGTCTGCCTTTATTGAAATAATCCTATTTCCAAAACTTCCTTCAAAGCTTCGAGTTTGGAGATTGGTACCTCTAAGAGATGGCGGGAGAAGGTTCAAGAGGGCAGACCTCACCTTTTCTTGGTCTTCGGTCTCATGGCAGAAGGCCTCTAGAGAGATCCAGTGGAACAGCATCTTAGATGCGCTTCTCTAACTTTTTACCCCAGTGCGCAAATGCATCTTTTAGGCCAAGGCCCATAGCTATAGCGAGGCCTATGCTCACACCAGCAACGATTATCTTAAAGGAATCAGTGAGTACATCTACGTTTTCTCTTATTTGGAAGTGGGGCAACGCCAAGACTATAGCAAAGAATATGACCATCGCCTGAACAAGCCAAGCCAGATTATCACTTGCAAGAGAGGCCCTGCTTGCCTTTATACGGTTTTCAATGAAATCGCCTATTATCGCACCCGCTATTATTATAAAGCTTCCAAGGACAAACTCTGGATAAAGCCATATTAGGTAGTGAAACATTACGACCAGACGATTGCCCTCTTGACCTATTGGGGTAGCAACTGCATCAACACCACTCCCCAAAAAAACAATCACAATGTATATCATAAAGATACCAGAGATTACCTTCGTTAGCTGGAGACCACCAAGTGCATCATGGAGTCCATGCTTCACCATGCGCTCTTCTATTCGGAGGGTGTCAAGTGCGGCCTTGATTATCTTGTATACGATTGCCCCTACGACGATACCCACTACCGCAAAGAGGATAAAAACTCCAAGCCCTCCCATAAAATTCTGGAAGGTATTTGTATACTGGGATAATTTTAGGTACCAGAGCCCCCTGTCAAGAGAGCTTTCAACCACATAATTCAAAACAACTGATACGAAAAGCCATTTTATGTAAACACCTATAGCGGTGATAACACGGTTCCAGAAGGAGAGGGAGATTATTTCACTGCTTGCTATTTGCTCCTTAAGTTCTCGTATGTTCAGCACCCTCTTTACTATCGCCGCTATGATAGCACCAATGAAGTATCCTAATAAGATCCCTACGAGTACTATCGCGACAAAGATACCCACGTTTATCAGCAATTTTCCCAGATTATCCAAAAGGAAGTTCGGATCTAGGACCATGCTTAGATAACGACATGGTATATAAAAATGTTGTAATTTGTGTACCGGGGAATATAGACCTATGATTGGAGGAGAAAGGCCTTCTCCTCTTCAGTTAAATCAAAATCCTGCAACAAACGAAGGGCAGCGTCTTGGTTCTTTTGAGCCAATCTCTGAACGAGAGGGAGGTACTCCTGTATCAGCCGCTTCTTTGAGGCGTGAAGAGAAGGGGAGATCTTTGAAGCTATTTGTGATTCCATGGCTCGTCGAGCCCTGCTACGCCCTTGCTTCCATATTACAGAGGGAAAATGGTATTTCACAGAGGCAGCGGGGGGATGCTGGCCAGAGAAGCCCACTCCTACAGTCATAAGATCGTTGACGTAGCGGAGAAACCCCCAATACTGGCGGTTGGTAACCCTCCCAAGGAACACATCGGCCCGTGAGAGGCGATTGTATGCAACTGCCATATCCGCCCCATGGTATTCGAACGGGAGATTTTCGTCTATCCAGAGGATCAACCTTCTTGGTTCTTCGTCTACATTCCATAAAACCCTGCGGCAAGAGGCATAGTCGCGAGGATGAAAAACCTGGTGGAGGGCCGTAAAGATGGCAAGTTTTCTGTCCCTTTTTTCCAGGATCAATGCATTTTCTCGAAGATGCTCTAGGCCCTGTGCCAAGGCTTGTAGGTCATTAATTGCAGACCGCAGGTCTCCCTCTGAATTTTCAGCTATTTTTTCAAGAACTTGAACACTCTCAACGAGAACCCCTTCCCTTTCCAGAATAGAGTAGAGGGCTTTGATCATAAGTTTTGGGGGTATTCTCTTGAGCTCCACCTGTTCACAATAAACCTTCAATCCGCTCAGTTTCTTGCTGTTTATGTCATTGCACGTTAGGATTATTGGGACTCTTGTTTCTCTTATGATTTTTACCAAGGCCTTTGTTGCCCCTCTGTCAGCAACCCCAGAGAGGCCCTCTATCTCCTCAACCAAGATCATTCTCTTTCCCCCGCTTATACTTTGTGTCTGGGAGGCAAGGCCCGCTATCTGCTCGACAACCTCTTGACTGCGCTTGTCAGAGGCGTTCATTTCTAGCACTTCCCATCCCATCTCCGAGGCCAGAGCATAGGCGACTGTGGTTTTTCCAGTACCGGGAGGACCATAGAGTAGGAGTGCCCTCTTCTTTGGTTTCCCCTTGGACCACGAGTTCCCCCAATCCTTAACAGCCTGAACAGAGGGGGGATTTCCAACTATGTCATCCAACTTATTTGGTCGGTACTTTTCAGTCCAAGGGAGGCTTGGGCTAGATTTAGATGGCTCTGCTGTTCGCTCTGCCCTCCTAGGGAGAGACTCGGAGGTCCAGGTAGAGAGGTCCATTTATACTAGTGGGGGTAGGAACCCGATACAAGGAGGTTAATGAGGTGATGGCCCTTTTGAAGCCCATATGCCCCAGTTTTTGCGCTATCTTCATCAAAGCGTTGCATCTTGTCTTGCTCTATGCCAGGACCCATGATAGAAAAGGGGACAGGGCCCCTTACATGAGTCCGCACGCTTATTGGAGTATAATGATCTGGGAGAAGAAGAATCCGAAAGTTATCCAAGCGATTCAGGAGACGAGAAAGGAGGCGATGGTCTATATTTTCAATCGCTCGTACTTTCTCCTCTACAGAACCTTCATGTCCTGCCTCGTCCGGAGCCTCCACATGTATAACAGCTATGTCAACGTCTTCGAGTGCCTTTATAGCAGCGTCAGCCTTTCCCTCAAAATTTGTATCAAAATAGGCTGTTGCTCCTTCAACATTCAGAGGCTTCAAACCAGCCAGAATTCCAAGGCCCTTTATCAGGTCTATGCCTGTTATAACAACCCCCTCGGTGCCAAACCTCTCTTTCATAGTGGGCATCTCCCTCTTTTTCTTTCCCGGTCCCCAAAACCAGAGCATATTAGCAGGTGGTTTTCCCTCTTCCCTTCTCTTTTCGTTGACAGGATGAGACTCAAAGAGTGGTTTGGATCTTAACATCATATCATTAAGCCTTAATGTCCATTCCCTCCCCTTCTCACTACCTTTTATTAGGAGCTTGTCCACAATCTCCCCAATGTGATCATGCGGGGGACTACAAGAGAGGTCTTCTGGTTCCAGATCACACCCACGGAGAACCACCAGGTTTCTATAACTAACGCCAGGGTATAGTTCTATTCCTGGAACCGCGAGTTCTTTGTTGGCTGCCTCTATTAATTGGGCAGATTCCTCGCTGGTTATCTGGCCAGCGCTGTAATCCTTTATCCTTCCGTCTTCCACCGTTATTATGTTGGCCCGCATTGCAAGGTCGTGTGGATCCAGCTCAACGCCTATGCTGGCTGCCTCCATAAGGCCCCTACCACCAGAATAATAGAGATCTGGATCGTATCCGAGGATTGAGAGGTTGGCAACATCACTACCAGGCTTGTATCCTGGTGGAACGGTCTCTGCCAACCCGCCACGCCCCTCCCGCGCTACTGTGTCCATATTTGGTGTATCAGCGGCCTGAAGTGGCGTTTTGTTGCCCAGTTCTTCCAGGGGGTAGTCTGCCATTCCATCGCAAATAAGGATTATATACTTCATAGTTTTACTACTCTTTTAACCTCCTCTATGGTTGGTTTTATCTTAACCGGCTTGTTTGCATATGTAGATCTGAGGCCCTGAAGAGCTTCCTTGTGGTAATTTATAACTATGTCTGGATCCTTCAGCAAATTCCCGGTGAGTATGCCAATGACCGACTCGTCCCCCTTTATGACCCCCTTCTCCACCAGTTTTTTTATGCCAGCTACAGTTGCACAGCTTGCAGGCTCGGCCCCGATTCCAGAAGAATCCACTATTGCCTTAGCGTCTACGATCTCCTGTTCGGTTACTTCTTCGACTGTCCCCCTAGTCCATTTTATTACCTTCTCCAGCTTTTTCCAACTCACCGGGTTCCCTATTTTTATAGCGGTGGCCAAGGTCTCTGCCTTCACAGGCTGAAATTTGGTATAACCTCCTGTAAAATACCTGTAAAATGGGTTTGCCCCCTCAGCCTGTATAACAGCAATTCTGGGGATCTTTTCTATAATGCCCAACTCACGAAGCTCGTAGAGGGCCTTTCCCAATGCAGATGAGTTTCCAAGATTCCCTCCAGGAAGGACAAACCAGTCGGGAACCTCCCATCCAGACTGTTGGATCGCCTCTATTCCTATGGCCTTTTGCCCCTCTATTCTAAAGGGATTTATTGAGTTGAGGAGGTAGATATTCATTTGATTTGTGACCTCCTGCACTAACGCCATCGCGTCATCAAAGTCCCCCTCTATTTCCACCACCCTTGCTCCATAGGCTATTGCCTGAGCTAGTTTCCCAAACGCTATTTTTCCTTCTGGTATGAAGACTACTGCACGCATACCCGCCATTGCAGCGTAAGCCGCCATTGATGCAGATGTATTTCCAGTAGATGCACAGGCCACTACTTCTGCGCCAACAAACCTGGCGGCAGTGATTCCAGAAGTCATGCCACGATCCTTGAAGGAACCAGTCGGGTTTTCCCCCTCGTGCTTCAATCGTATATTTGGATGACCAACATAAGCACAGATCTTGGGAGAGTAGTACACAGGGGTATTTCCCTCTGGACGGGAGAGTATATACTTGTTGTCTATGTCCAGTATCAGCTCCTTGTATCTCCACACCCCGCTGTTATAGGGCGGGCTTAAGGTCCCGAGTCTCGAATCAAAGAGTTCCTTAGAGACGCTTATACTTTCCAGCTCCTGAACCACCTCAAGAAGTTCCCCACAATCACACCTATATCTGACCTCTTCGATCGGGTAGGTGGCCCCGCACTTGATACACTTGAGAAAAGCCATGGTGTTCTTGATATTTCTTTTTATTATTTTGATCTGCAACCTTTAAAACACCACTTATCCCTTTATACATACCAAAGGCTTAAGTCTTGCCACCTTCTTGGCGATTCCAGAGAGGTGCATCACATTTACCACCTCGTCCACATCCTTGTATGCGCCCGGAGCCTCCTCTGCGACCCCAGACAAGCTATGTCCCCGGATTATTATACCCTTTGTAGACAGATCATTTATCAGTCTTTCCCCCCTCCATCGCTGCTTTGCCTGTTGTCTGGACATTCTCCGACCTGCGCCGTGACAAGAGCTTCCAAAGGTTTCCTCCATGCCCCGCTCTGTACCATGAAGTATGTACGAGTGGGTCCCCATAGTACCCCCGATGAGGACAGGTTGCCCTACTTTCTGATAGGCTTTGGGTATCTCTTTTCGTCCGGGACCAAACGCGCGAGTTGATCCCTTTCTAAGCACGAGAAGGTCCTTTTCCTCCCCATCTACTCGATGCTTCTCTAATTTTGCTGTATTGTGGCCAACATCGTACAACATTTGTATTTCCTCTGGCGGTAGACCAAAGACTCGTTCAAAAGCCTCTCTCGCAAGGTGAGCTATCACCTGCCTATTGGCAAATGCTGTGTTTATACCACAATTGACTGCAGAGAAGTACCTCTGCCCCTCGTCACTATTAAACGGAGCACAGACAAGCTCCTTCTCACGTATTGGTATTCCATATTTTTTGCTTGCTGACTCCAGTATTTTTAGATAGTCGGAACCTATCTGGTGCCCCAAAGCCCTAGACCCGCAGTGAATGGAAATGAGGACCTGGTTTTGACTTAAACCATAGGCCTCAGCCACTTTTGGATTGGAGATTTCCTCTATATACTGAACCTCAAGGTAGTGGTTTCCGCTCCCGAGGGTCCCTATCTGTTTGAACTGCCTTTGCTTGGCGCGCATACTCACATTCTGTGGATCCGCCCCCCCAATTTTGCCATGTTCTTCTGTGTATTCCAGATCTTCTCTTAACCCATAACCATGCTCAATAACATACTCAGCACCCTTTACCAAGACCTCGTTTATTTCTTCCACGCTGAGTTTTATCTTTCCGGTAGACCCAAGACCTGCTGGAACTATCTCAAAGAGCGCATCAGCAAGCTCCGTCTTCTTGGCCTCAACATCCTCCAGAGCCAGAGGAGTTTTGAGTGTTCTGACTCCACAGTTGCAATCAAACCCGACCCCAGCCACGCTTATGACGCCTGTTTCTGTATCAAAAGCTCCCACACCACCGATTGGAAATCCATATCCAGGATGAACATCACTCATAGCTAGGGACGCTTTTTGTATCCCGGGGAGGTGTGCAACGTTGATTATCTGCTTCAGCGCATTCCACTCCTTTCCTGCACGAACATCGGCCAAGAGGCGATTCGCTATGTTTTCGTCTGCGTATATCCTTCCCGGCACTAGCATTGATCCCGTTTTTGGGATCTCCCAGACGTAGTCCGATATCTTGTTTAGCTCTATCCTCATTGTTGATCTTTAGTTATAGATCCAAAACACAACGCAGGTTGTGGGTTCCACCTGCCTTCCAATACTTTAATCCTGAGTATGTAGCAGCCTTAACCTCGGTTTTGATATTGTGCTTTTCTGAACGAAGAGGTTCTCCTTTGGCTGTCCCATGAAGGAGGTAGCCCTCCTTGCCCCTAGCTATCCTCACCCCAAAATTAGAGAACACATTTCCTGTGGTGTCCATTAGGAGCAAGAGCTCATTTAAGAACTCTGTGAAAAGGGAGGGAATATCAGGAGCTGATACCTCCACCGAGATCGATTTTATAGGTTCCACGGTGTTGATATCTACCATTAGATTGAACATTGCCTTCGCTCCTTCGCAAAACGCCTCCTCTAGACTCCTTCCCGAGGCCCATATTCCGATATCTGCCTCATGGTCCAAGTATTTAAAGGCCATAGGAAATTAGGCGTATCCCTTTGCACTCTTCTCATTAGAGATAATATGAGAACTAGAATGATCCTTTGCTTGCCCTCTCCAGATGTTACCATATTTATCCACTAACTGTTGCTCCACGCTTCTGGAATTCTTTATAGCTCCTCTTATATGCTTTGGTTCAATAAATTGACTCCCCTCCAGCTTTGCTAGGTCCCCGGCTAGTCGTATGACCCCCCCAAGGTCCCGAAGGCGCAATGTGAGAGCATTTCTAACATCATCCACCTCATATGCCCTTTTTTCAGCCTCTTTTATAAGTTCCTCTACAGCCCCTCGAGTGCCGTGTGGTATCCTGGCATCCAAGATGACCTCCTGAGCAAAGAACTGGGCCAACTTTTCTATATTCTGCTTTGTTTTTGACATAGTCGTCTCAAGAAGGACCTCATAGCCAGATCCCAATATTCTGGATCTCAGGGGAGGGAGGATGTCGCCCAGATCATTTGTATTGCAGGCTCCAACAAAAATGAAGTCGCAGGGGACACGAGCCACCTTGACCATTGCTCCTGAGGATGTTGGGTTCATGCCACTGATTGGAAAGTATTTATCCTGCATAGCAGTAAGGAGGTGGTGCTGCAGTTTCCCCAACTGTGGCAACTCGTCTATAAAAAGAATCCCTTCATGCGCTTCGTGTATGGCACCTGGGACAACCCTTTGGTATGGGGGCGTCCCCCCTGCTTCAGGCATCCCGCCCCATGGATCATGGCGAACATCACCCAGAAGCTCTGTTTCAGACGCCCCAGTGGCCTGAACAAAGGTGTTCCTCTTTAGAGGCACCAAAACCTTGCTTTTTTTCAACTTTTCAAGCCTTGTAAGGCTTTTAAACGCCTCGCTGTCCAAAACCCGGACCTTCATTCCTCCTGCCCTCTGGTATATTACTATTTCTTCCCTTCCAGTCTCGTCTATTTCAGTAACATGAACCTCCTCCTCTGGGTAGTAGGACTCAACATTAAATACCTGGGAAAGCAGATCAGAAAATGGAGAACTCTGCTCTCTCTCGTTGAGTTTGAATTCTCCACACTCTGGGCATATCGCCTCATCACTCGAACTCATAGCACCACACTTGGAGCATCTGAATCCCAAGCGCTCGGAAACAAATGGGGGAACTTGCTCTGGAGAGACTATTTTCCCTTGTGCCTTTTTTTCAATTACTTCGTGCTCTCGTATGTCCTTTGCTGTCCTGACAAAAACGAACGGTCGCTCTGGATGTTGTGGATTATGCGCTACAACAACTTCCTGAGTTGGTTTTTGGACATAATAGGCCATCGCCTTTGCAAGCATGCTCTTGCCAATACCAGGCGGTCCAACAAGGAGAAGATGGCGTCTCTGTCTTGCAGCTATTCTGGCAATTTCTACCGCTTTGTCCTGACCTATGATCATTCCCAGAGGATCCTTTGGCAGTGGAACCTCTGATGTGTTGTCAAAATCCATATTCAGGGTTTTCCAGTACCCTATTAGGGGGTTATCTATTAAAACGTTAAAACTTTGTAACAATAGACTTCCCTTCAGGCGGTCTGAGATCCCCAGCTGTCGTAATCCCAACTATGTATTTGCTGTTCTTTGCCAGATCCAGCAGGTCATTGTTTATGATGTCGTCTACAATCACCGCCACAGCCTTCTTCACCTCTCTTGTCTTTTTGAGGTTCTCTAAGGGCACCCTCTTTATCTCTTTTAGATTTTCGTCGAGAAGGAGCGCCTCTTTTTTCAGTCCGGATAATTTTTCCAGCAAGAGCTCCTCCTGAGATGGACGCGAGGATTCAGATCCCCGATTCCTAGAATGCAATCTCGTCTTGTCTCTTTGGTCGTAGGTTCTCTGGGAGCGTCCCTGTATCTCTCTTCTTCCGACTCGGTGGTCCCTCGTAGTGGATCGTGATCCCCTCCGTACACTCTTTCCCTCTGAGGCAGTTGCTTTTTTAGTCGGAGCGGTCCTCCGCGTTTCCCTTTGGCGAGACGCACCAGAAGCTTCTTTTGATAGCTCTGAGAACACCTCATCTGCAGGCCTTTTCTTTCTGAGAGCCATAATGAGCTCCTTTCTAGTCAGACCCTCCACCTCTCTACCAACCGGGGCTCTTGCTACATAATTTATGTACACCCCAGCATTTTTGAGAGATTTTAGTATAAGGTCTCCACCACGATCCCCGTCCACAAAAGCTGTGACTGTTTTTCCTCTGGTAATTGCTTCTATCTCAGGGGGTATCTTGATACCGCCCACTGCTATTGCATTCTTTACACCATTTCTCAAGAGATTTAGGACATCGGCTCTTCCCTCCACTATGATAACATTATCACTGGTGGCCACTGCTGGCCCCGCATCCAACCCCTTTAACTTTACTATTCCCTCTTCTCTTACATCCTCTCGCAGCTCTTCTGTTATCTCTTTTACATCTGGGAGTTCTGAAGACATAAACGTTTTTAGTATGTTTCGTGCCCTTTCCACTATTGCCTTCCGCTTGTCTTCCCGAACGTCCTCAACCTTAACTATCCGAAATTTTGCGTCGCATGGGCCCACCCGCGTTATTGTCTCTACGCCAGCCGCGATAATAGAGGTCTCAACCATATCCAAACTTGATGGTATCTTTATTTTTGCTCTTGTAACCCCGTCTTTTGTTTTTAGTTCTGCATCTATCCTTCCTATTCTGCCTGACTTCTGCAGTTCTCGGAGATCCAAATCCTCACCAAGAAGGCCTTCTGTTTGCCCAAAAATTGCTCCTATTAGATCTGGCTTTTCTATCAATCCATTTGCCTCAACTTCAGCATGTATAATATATTTTATAATATCTACAGGTGCTTTACTCATTTTATTTCCTCCTTTATTTTACTTAAGAGATCCCCAAGGGATACACCGAGAACAAGCACTTCCTTCTCTCTTGATTTCTCTCCCTTTACTATGATGGCCTCTCTCCCAAATCTGGAAGTAAAGTATTCCAAGATTGAACGATTAGCCTTATTCTTCTCAGCTTGTTTCTTTGTCTTGAATCTGATTCTTTTCTTCCAAGGGTCAAACCCGGCGATACCTGTTGTAGCAGCTCCAGGCACAACCAAAAGCCGCACGATAACGCCTTTCTCGACTTCCCTTAGGGCATCATCCAACATTATGAGATGAAAGTAACCCCCCTCTTTAACTCTCAATCTCATTGCGTGCTGTTAGCACCCTTGACTGAGTTGACCCAAGAGGGGGCTTCTGTGCCGCATTGTGTTGTAGATCCCTCATCTTTTGAAGCAGCAGAAATCAGGATTACGCCTCAATGCGACACACGTAATTGAAGTTAAGGATTTAAAAACCTGAGCTTGGCTGAACAGAAGGTATATGTCTCTATCAGTGCTCATAAGGTTCATCATTCTTCCCACCGCCTCATTGAGTAAGGCAAGCGGGATGTCAGTGGTTGTTCGCTTCATCACCACCCTATTTATTATGAGTAAGGATAAAATTAGGATGTAGATCAAAATTGAGATATCCCCGAGGTGAAAGATGGTAAATCGCGAGAGACTCATAAGAACCACACAAGAGCTAATCCAGATACCCAGCCCTACGGGAGAGGAAAGGGAGATTGGAAAGTATGTAAAAGCAGAGCTAGAGGCAGAAGGAATTAACGCAGAGAGAGACGAGGTCGGTAACGTGTACGCAGTAGTAGGGGAGGGGGAAAGATCCATTATGCTAAACGCTCACCTAGACACAGTACCACCTCAAGGATATAAAGAGGACCCGTATGGCGGGATAGTAAAAGGAAACAAGATTATCGGACTTGGAGCTTCTGACTGCAAATCAGGGGTTGCATCAATGTTGGAAATAGCACGCAGTGTTAATGAAAACGAGCTTGGGGGGAGGCTCATCCTCGCATTCAGTGTTGCAGAGGAGGGGGTACTGAAGGGAAAGAAATATCCAAAAGGCAGTATGTACGCTGTTGAGAGGTATTCGGCTGATGGATGTGTGGTTCTTGAACCAACTATGTACAATGGAGTGCCAAGGATATCGGGGGGGTGCAGAGGGCGTATGATACTGGAAATTGACGTAAAGGGAAAGAGTGCGCACTCCTCGAGACCAAAGAGCGGGAAAAACGCAATAGAAGAAGCAATGAAGCTTGTGAAGAGGCTGAAGGATCATGAACTCCTAAAGGGGCGTTATTTTGGGGATGCGCTTGAGGAAACCCTCTCCATAGTCCGTATAGAGAGCAACTCCCCTGCTACCAATATAATTCCCTCTTTATGCAGTATAACTGTTGATTACAGGACGTTGCCGGGAAGAGAAGGCGTGAAAGAGGAAATAAAACGAGCTGTGAGAGACTCTGGGGTCAAAGCAGATGTGCGAATTCCATATTTTTCTCCAGGCTATGTTCTGGATGCGAAGTCCAGGTTTCTTCAGATATTTTATGAGAGTGTTAAACGAAGTTTTGACATGAATCCCAAGTTAATGGTCGCACTAGGACGGGCGGATTCAGAGTATTTTTATCGCAAGGAGATACCTGCTGTGATATTTGGACCAGGGGAGAATGACCAGTGTCACAAACCGGATGAATATGTGCTAATCCCTGGAATGGTGAAAGCCACAAATACCGTGCTGGGATTTGTAAAGAGTTTTTTGGGAAGAGAGACAGATAGGGTTGGGAGTACGTGAGGGGTGGCAGAGCTGTGGTTTGGACACAGAGGGAGAGGCCCTAGAGCCAACGGCGATCCCCCTCGCTAAGGGATCCCATAAGGTCGCGAGTGTTTATTATGTCGGATTTTAATCTTGAGGAGTAGTAAAGAACTATCTCTCTCAGTATGTTCTCCGGAAGTTCTGCCTTGGTTGTATAACCCCTCTTTCGTATCATGTCCAAAATGTGGTCTGATGTGGTCTTTCTCTTCCTTAGCATCCGTTGAACAGGCCTAAGGGCGGGGACATACTTTGGGTTTACAAACTTCATAGAAAGAGAAAGGAATTCTCTGCAATAGTCATAGACACGCTGACTGTCAAAACCATTCCAAGCTGCCTCCCTCTGAAGAACCGTGCTGAGGTACCAAAATGGGGGGACGTATATTCGGTCTGGATCTCCCTCGTATTTGAAGGGATGCTTAATGGCTAGACTATCGGGCACCACCATTATCTCTCTTCTCTGGATTCCTCGGAGGACATACTTCATAAGGATCGCCACTGCCATAAGGACAGAGGGGAGATTCATGTCCATTCCACGCATCTCAATGGATCCCACTTTGTTTATCTTAACTGGAGACCAGTTGAAGTCGAGCTTGTTCTTTGAGGCAAGATCCTTCGTGTCCCCTCCTTTTTCTCTTACGATGCTCTTCCAGATCCTTGCCCTTTTCTCTACAAGATCCAGTAGTTCTTCGTAGGTTATTTTGTAGTTTGGGAGAGCACCAAACATAGGATAGGAGGAGTAAAGACCCTCATAATTTAACGCATCACCCCCTCTGTAAACAAGAAGTCTGCTGTCCTTTGCAAGATAACGACCTTGGAAGATTGGGGAGGATTGGGTAAGCGCTGTAACCACTGGATCAGCAGCTATGGCGAGGTTGTATGAGTTTAATGTTTTTTGCTTCTCCGATCGCAGGGCATGATCCACTAAATGGCGATCTTCATAGCTGAATATCCCCTTCGGAAGGGAGTAATGAAAGTGAAATCCAGCACACATCCCAGCATAGTTCCACTTTTTTCTCCCAAATATCTTTTTCTTTAGACCGTACCATCCCTCCGTCCTCATAGCAGGCTCGTACTTATACGGGTACATGGCCAATGGGAAAAAACGGAGATCAAAGTGCTCAGCTGCCTCAAGGACGTGGAGCATATCGTTCATGAACTCTAGGGCAACGTTTCTAACATAAATACGGGGATAGACACCCATCTCTATATGAGAGAGAGAACACTCTTTAACCACTATCTCCTTTCCCTTGTTTGGCATATTTTCAGCGTATTTGAGTACTCTGTCTGCGTCTGTTGAAATCCTACCGTCATTATCCACCAACAAAAACTCAACCTCAAACCCTGTTTTTGACCTTTCAGGCTCCTTCTTCTGTCTTGTACTACCAATAATTTCACGCTTTTTTCTCACCCTCGTAAGAAGGGTATCAAATCCCATCTTTTTACCTCCATATTTATCGGAGCATATTTATCGGAGTATCCTCCGTTGCACCAAATCTACAATCATAGACGGCCTGCCGGATCCGCACTTCCCTGCATCTATTACAAAATCTACCGCCTCTACGACTTCTTGCGATATGTCATAAACAGTAGCTGGGGGATTAAGTCCCGAGGTATTTGCAGATGTGGTTATTATGGGTGTATTGGCTGTTCTTATAATCTCCCGTATTGGGCCGTAATCTGGGATCCGAACCCCCACAGTCTCCAGAGGGGAGACAAAATCCGGAACTCCCTTCTTAAGAACGACAAAGGTATAGGGACCGGGGAGGTTGTTGGTGAGGATTTCCTTTTCCTGTTGGTCCACAACAACAAAATCCAAGAGTTGCTCTAAGGAATAAAAAGCGACAGAGAGAGGCTTATTTTTTGGTCTCTTTTTTATTTTAAAGATCCTCTCAACCGCCCCTTCATTAAAGATATTGCAGCCTATGCCATAAACAGTGTCTGTGGGGTACACAAACACCTCGCCTCTCTTTATCCTCTTTCCAGCTGAATCTAGACTCAGATCCCCTATCTCTATTATCTCCATTTCTTGCTCCCCTCTTTCTCTTCTGTCCCTCTGTTCAATTCTTGTTTTTTTATACTCAAAAACATTTCTAGGAGTTCTTGAGGAGAGAAGTCGCAGACTCTCTTGCCTCCGAGGCGCTTTCTCCTCTTCTGAAACATTAGGTTCAGGAAGTGGATAAAATGTGGTGGGGAGGGACGAAACATGTCAAGTACCACTATTCTTGAATCTACGCGCGGATGGGGCTTAAACGCGCTCCTTGGGACTCTGTCCGATAGATGCACACTACAGGATGCTTGGGTATAGGCTGAGATGGCTCGGTATCTCTTGTCTCCCGGAGGGGCCGCAAGCTTTTGTGCAAATTCTTCTTGGAGGAGGAGAACCGCCCTCTCAAACCCATGCTCTATCAGCTGAATGACAAAAGGCCGGGATATGAGATACGGGAGATTTGAAACACACTTGTTGAAAGCTGGAAGGTCTATTTGGAGGATATCACCGTGGATAATATGCACAGCATTGTTCCCAGAGAACCTATCAAGAAGTGTCTGAGCCAGATCTTGATCCTTTTCAACCGTTGTAACTTCTGCTCGTTTGGATATTTCATAAGTGAGGTCCCCAAGCCCTCCCCCCACTTCCAGCACTATATCAGTAGGCCTTATATCAGCTAGTTCTATCATCCTGGCCAAAATTGCCTGGTCCTTTATGAAATGTTGCCCTAGCTTCATGGCGTTTCCTACAGCCAAAACAGGTTGTCTATTTATTGCAGTAACAAATAATAATGGCGGAATGCTCTCAGAACGCCTGGAAAAGAAGATAACCAGAGAGAACCTTTGGATCTACATATTGTCCCTCCTGAAGGAGAAGCCAAGGTACGGATATGAACTAAGAGGTGCTATCAGAAAGAGATTTGGGTTTCTGCCAGGAAATGTTACCGCTTATCGTGTTCTCTACTCCCTCAAGAGGCATGGATTTGTTCGCGTAGTGGAAAGCCCAAAGGAAAAGAGGAAGTATTATGAGATTACTGAGCAAGGAAGAAGGGAGATGAAGAGAGCCAAGGAAGTGATAAAAACCCTGCTCTCAAGGATGTAGAAGTTTTGGGCCTCCCAGCGTTAATCTTCTTGTTTTACCTCCCCCCGCTCGATCTGGCAGTACTCCGGAGGCTGTATCTCCTTTGGACCTTGTCCAAGAGAACCCTGGCCTTCAGGAGAGAAGGAGGCACCCTATAAACAGCTTTGCACCTTCCTTCTTGTATATTCTGTAGGATTTCTCCCGGTGTATTCCCATCAACCTCAGTCGCAACGCTGCCAATATCACCCAGCGCATGAGCATCACTCCCCCCCACGAGCGGCTTTCCATGCCTCCTCGCCATGTCTCTAGCCTTCCTGTTGCCATAGAGGCAATGGCCATTGATTTCAATCGCGTCAAACTCAAGCCTCCAGGATAGATCACCAACACCACTCCTAAACTTGTCGTATGGGTGCGCAGCTATTGCCAAGCCGCCCGCTCGATGAATCTTCTCTATGGTTTCCTCTGCAGTTAGATCCCTCTCTACGAGCTCCTTCAGGCCCAGACCCACGATGTGGCCATCGGATGAACTAATCTCAACGCTTGGGATTACCACCAGCCCATGGGTCGAATATCGAGAAACTGCCTCAAGAGAACCCCGAATTTGATTGTGATCGCTGATTGCCACACCGCCCAAACCAACCCTCCTTGCCACATCCAGTATATCTGGTATCTCCGAGGTTGACTCCCCTGTGGAATATTTTGAGTGGATGTGGTGATCAAAAAGCATGTTAAGTTTTCTTGTTTGGTTTTAAAAGAGAGGGTTATGAGTGGCTGAGGGGAAGATTTAGGATCTTTACCTCGACTTGTTGTTGGCCCCCACCACAATTACAAAAGAGCTTTCCAGCCCCACCACCCCAGGGAGTATCAGGGAACATTGCCTTGCAGAAGGTGTCCACTGTGTCAGGGTTGACTGTTCCCCCACACCAAGAGGCACAGAGATCATTAGCCCGATTGATGCAGTTTGCCCTTACACCGTTCCAATTTACGTTTATATCAATCCGCGGCCTTCCCTCCCTCTCCCTTTTGCACTGGTCTGAAGACGAAACACCAGAGGTAAAACAAGGGATTGGCATCCCCCCCTTTCCATATTTACCATAAAGGTTCTGATAGGCAGCCCTCAGGTTCTCATCTACAATTCCCTTTATGGTGCTCCCCTTGTCCTGCCATTTTCTGTGATTATCTGAAAAGGCTGTCCCTATGCGGATCTGTAGGTTCTCCAACAGCCGCATGGTGTTGTCCTTGTATCTCTCCATGTCCTCCCCTGTATTGCATGTCAATTTGTGATCCTTCACTCGCTTGACGTCCACATTTGGGTGCTGATCCATAAATCGGAAGGTTGTTTTGTCATATCCCCTCACCTGATACTTGGGATTGTCGTCACTAACTGCCGCTCTTATGATAAGTGACTTTGGCTTACCCTCCCACTTCTTACATATCGGATAAACAGAATCCGCATCTGCGTAGTAATCAATGCAGACATCACCGAGAGGCTGGAGAATTTGCACCATAGTGGCTCTGAAGTTCTGAGGACATTGTGCAGAGTTGCAAGTCAGACTGAAGAGATCGTCTCTCCCTAGGGTGTAGAATGGGTTTGTTCCGCCCTTTGGAGGCTCTGTGCCCTCACAGGAGGAGGAACCAAGAAGAATGGAAGTCCTAAATGGGAGACAATTTCTACGATCACCGACATGATCCTCAACACAGGAAATCTCAAAGTGGTTGATATCATATTCCTCCTCCGGCTCAATAGAGATCTCGTCTAGATGGAGCCCCAAGAGTTGCATCTCCGAAATTCGCTGATTTACGACCCTCTTGATCTCGTTTGGAAACCAATTGTGCATAAGCCCTTCCCAGTTAGAGATTAAACCCTCTATGGGTGTATGCTCCTCTGCGTCTATAGGCGTGTTTTTCACCTTGTCTATGCGCGTCCACCTTAGGGTTTCCCACGTGGCGACAGGCTCCTCTATCTCACTTGTGCCCATATCCAAGGCTCCCTTAACAAAGCTAATAACCATCCTCGCCACTTCGTATAGCTCTGGAAGGCGGATATTTATGCGATAATATCGTCCAAGTATGTCCACCACCACCTCACCCTCCGGATCTTGACTCTTGCACGTTACCATCTGCCCATACGAGAAGCCTCTCACAAGAAATCCACTCTCATCCGGGGACTTTTCCAGGGTCAAACCAGAGAGGCTTTCTCCAACTGCAGAGGGGGATGCACATTGTTTGATGCCCGGCATCTCGCTATAAGCCTTATCGTACGCTTTTATGTCCAGCCCCAACATCTTTCCCAGTTTGTCTAAGTAGGTCGTTATTAGTGCTTCCCTCAGCTTTGTTCCCCATCCACTATCGGAAGAGGAAGTCGAAGGCATATCAAAGGTGCCGCTGTTAAGGAAATCCTCTGTGATCTGTTCCAATTTTTCTTGTAAGAAAACATTATAGCTATCAGCGATAATAGCCTGTGCTATGAACTGCAGGGAGCTGTAATCTTCAGAACCCCTTGCAACATTAATCCGTGCATTATTCTCTGTAGTTATGGTGGCAACTATTAGGGCACTTATAAGGAAGATCAGAGTTCCAACAAGGGGGGAGGAAACATAAAAACCCTTTTTTCCGAGGGGCATGATGATTATATCAGCTGGAATAAGAAAAATAGGAGGAAAGGGCATAAACAGGGCGAAGCGAGAACAATTTAGTAGCCTGATCAGGGCTTTATTTAGCCTGTCCAGACCCCTTTATATCCAAAATTTTCATAAGGAGGAGGAAGGCAGAAAGAGAGGAAGAGACTGTGACTGAGAAAATGAGGGGGAGGTCCCCTATGATCACACCATAGAGCAGCCATAAGAACAACCCTGAGAACATTACGAGCAGGTAAGCAAGTGAAAACTCGTCCATTCTCCTAGTTTTGTAGCTCTTTATAACCTGGGGAAACATGCTGAGCGCAGTAAGTGCTCCCGCGAGGTATCCAACCAGCCGTGGATCAATTATGTTGGGGTCCATTATGTTGCATATGGGCAGGGTATTGAGTAGCGGGGGCTGGATTTGAACCAGCGACCTTCGGGTATCTCACTCATAACATAGGAGGCGGATCGTTATGAGCCCGACGAGCACTCCTGGCTGCTCAACCCCGCTAGAAACATCCGCCTATATTTGGAAGCATAGCTCATAAAAACGGCAATTTGAGCACTTTTTTCCATTTCCGTCTTGGCATATTTCTGGCGGATCCGCCATAGCGAGTATCTCCTTGGTGGTCTCTATCTGTCTTCTAACAGAGTCTCTGAGTTCATCATCCACCTTTAGCTTCCGTCTCTCCCCCACTCTCGTGTATTCAACAATTGCCTCTTCAACAGTTGTCCCAAAGGTCTCTTCAAACAACATAGCATAAGCCCCAACCTGCAGTTGGTCTTCTCTCCAGATCCCTCTTCCTACCGCTCCTGTCTTTATCTCAACAGGGATGTACCTACCATCTCTAAACTCCACCTTGTCCACACGCCCCTTCAGATCCAGCTTGCGACTCTCCACATCTACTTCCACCCCCCAAGGAGAAAACAAAGAAGCCAGACTGCGACCCATAAGTCCAGTATCCCGCGCTTTTTTGTATATTTCAGAAGCCAAATAGTTTAGCTCAATAAATATATCGCTCCTCGCTCTCCTCGCCATCCAGTCTCTTACTACCTCTCCATCAACCACTCGTGGAGCAGTTCTAAGGATTTCATCTGTAGCTCTCAAGAGGGCAGCCTTTATCTCTCCTAGATCTGACAACTGCTTGGTGTCTAGATCCTTCACAACATCCGGATATGTAAGATTTAGCTTCCTTTTTAGGCTATGAGAAAAGAGACCATAGACTATCTGAGGGGTTGGTCTGGCCTTAATATGCATGACATCCTCTAGATAGAGCTGACGAGGACAGAAGGCGGACTTTCTAAGCTGAGAAACGGTTAACATGGGTTTGTTCCAGTTGTTTATTATGTATTAGCAGTATATGTCAACAAACAGGTCAACAGCGTGTGTATTTATAAATTTGCGTATGAAGGCATAGATATTTGCACCAGAGTAAAGAAAAAGGGTAGTAGTGGGGGACCACAATAAGCGAAGAAGTTTCTATAGGAGGGTTTTTCTATAATAACTCTCAATAAGTAATAGCGGGCTAGGCCGGGGGGGTAGGGGTCCCCTCTTTCCTGAAATCCTCTACAGGGAGCCGAAACCAAGGGGCGGAGTTTTTCTCTTTAGAGATGGCCAGTTTGCCTCTGTGCAGATCCCTCGTCCCTTGGGGGCTTGTATGGCCCGAAACGGGTCAGGCCTTGACGGGAGCAGCCCTAAGGGTCATGCAAGTCGTCTAAGGAATCGCGAGGGGGAGCATGCAAATTGGTCTATCTAGGGAGAGAACTCCCACCCAAGGAGCCCGCTTTTTATTTACCTTACGGCCTTTATCCTGATTATTTTTAATACAACTAGTCAGTTTTTAATATAATGAGGCAGTAATGAGTCAGTTTTTAATACAATGCGCTCTAATTTAGCATAAACAACTTAGCCTATCATAAACAACCACAACATACAGGCAACATCAGAGAGGCCTCCACCGAGGTCTGTGCTGACTGGAGATACAAGAACTCCAGCCGTCAGCTACCCTCGGCTAACACAGGCTAAAGAACTCCGCGCCGAGGTCTGGGCTGACTGGAGATACAAGAACTCCAGCCGTCAGCTACCCTCGGCTAACACAGGCT
>JAOZPI010000011.1:0-1401 GCA_029932835.1 archaeon
ACCAAAAAAATAAAGCATGAATGAGTTTTTGTCCAGGTTAGACAAAGAGGTGGAAAGGGTTCTAGGTGGGGAGGTGGGTGTTGTCCTTTCTGGGGGACTGGACTCTAGCCTCCTTCTCCAGTTGGCCAGAGAACATACAAATGTGGTTGCATATAGTGTTGGAGTGGAAAACGCTCCAGATCTTCCCTTCGCGCGGATTGTAAGTGAGGGCCTGGAGCATCGCGTAATAACCATAACAGAGAGTGAGGTGCTGAAAGAACTTCCAAGGATGCTTCCTGTTATAAGGTCAATAGAGGGAGAGCTAAGTCCTGTGCGCGTTGGGGCAGAACTCCCCGCTTACTTCGCAGCTATGAAGGCCTCTGAAGATGGAGTGAAAACGCTGCTCTCAGGTCAGGGTCCAGATGAAATGTTTGGCGGATATGCTCGCTACATTCCCCTCCTCCTCAACAGAGGATATGAAGTACTTGAAAAGCTCTTGGAACAGGACACCCTGGATCTCAAGACGCGGCTTGTAAGGATAGATCGGGCTGTTTGTGCCCTCCATGGGATAGACCTCCAAACTCCGTTTCTGAACGATAACTTCATCGAGTATGGACTCTCAATACCGGTTGAAAGGCGTCTTTGGCTTGGAGACACAGCACCCCCCTACCCCCACGAAAAACACAACAACAAGTACATCATAAGGAAGTTCTGCGAAAAATTAGCTGCACTAGAGGTTCTCCCAAAAGAGATAGTCTGGAGACCAAAGAAGGCTGCCCAGTATGGGAGTGGCATCCATAAGCTTCTAGAGCGCTTAGCCAAAAAAGCTGGTTATAAGGAGAAGGCGAGAGGGGAGGGGAGGCAGCACTATCTGTCCATGTTCCTTGAAGATATTTTGGAGGGGAGGGTCGGACTTTAATTTTCTCCTTCTCTAAATAAGGCAATGATTGACGAAGAGAGGGTACTGAAGGAGGGAAAGAGGCTCCTGGAGGAGTTCTCACGAGAGTTGGGCGAGTTGCCAAGGGTGGAAGAAACCCACTACATCGTGGACCTAAAGAATGTCCTTCGGGAGGATGGAGCTGGAGAGAAAAATCCAGAATTTAGAGAGAGGTTTGAGAAGTTGGCACCAGCGTGGAGAGAGGGATACATCGTTGTAAAGAAGCAGAAATAGGGAAGATGGATGAACATGTGGAGGAGGTCCTAGAAAGGGAAGATAAGATCAACGCCTTTATAAGGAAATATCCTGAGGAAGCCAGAAAGCAGGCTGGAAGATCAGGCAGATTGAAGAACATTGTGATAGGCATAAAATCGTGTATTTCAGTCAAGGGGTTTCTTACCTCCTGTGCCTCAAAAACTCTGGAAAACCATATTGCATCCTATGACGCAACTGTTGTAAAGCGAATTCGGCAAGAGGGCGGAATC
>JAOZPI010000011.1:1411-16298 GCA_029932835.1 archaeon
CAAACATGGACGAATTTGCATGTGGTGCAAGTGGAGAAACCTCTTATTATGGCCCAACTGATAATCCTGCAGCTCCGGGCCGTATACCTGGGGGATCTTCATCAGGCTCAGCTGCTGCAGTGGCGGCAGGATATGTAGATATGGCACTTGGGACCGACACAGGGGGCTCTATTAGAAACCCAGCCTCTCATTGCGGGGTCGTTGGTTTTAAGCCAACCTATGGTGTCGTGCCTAGATATGGGCTTCTGGATATGAGTATGAGCCTCGACCAGATAGGTCCGATAGCAAGAACCGTTCCAGACGCTGCTCTCCTGTTGGATGTCATCGCAGGGTATGATCCAAGGGATGCAACTTCTCTTAGGACAAAGGGGAGTTATCTCAAAAATTTGCACCCAGACTTAGATGGGAAAATAATCGGGTATGCGAAAGAATTTGATGAGCTGATAGAGGATGAGAAAATACGAAGAGCCATGCACGAATCCTTGGAGTTGATGAAGGACCATGGAGCTGTAATAAGGGGGGTGAGTCTTCCTTCTCTAAAAAAGGCTTTGCCTACATATTACCTCACCGTTTATGTGGAGTTCTTCTCAGCTACACGCAAGTACGATGGGAGGCGATATGGCCACAGGATTGAAGAGACGTGTGGGGAGGAGGTGCTGAGAAGGATAGCCTTAGGCCGATATATAAGCCAAAAGGAGTGGCAGGGCAAATATTATAGAAGAGCCCTTCAGGCAAGAACAGTTATCCGCCACGAGCTACTAAAAGCCCTGAAGCAGGTAGATGTACTGGCAGGACCCGTGGTGCCAAAACTACCCCACAAGATTGGGGAAAAATTGAAGGATGTCCGAACTATGTACGCTTATGATCTCTTTACCGTCGTGGCAAATCTTGCAGGGCTCCCAGCTGGCTCAGTACCTACAAGAAGAGCCTCAGGCATTCCTGTTGGGTTGCATATAATAGGAAAACCCTTGGATGACCAGGGCGTGTTGAACGTAATGCAGGGGTTTGAGAGAGCACGAGATGACGAGACCAAATAGCGCGTAGGGGTGAAGAAACCCTAATCATTTCCGATAACACCCTTAAGGCGATTTACACCATCTACTGTCCTGATTACTCTCTCTACACCCTTTGGAACAAGGTCTTCCCAGCTCTCCCCTGCGATCATTCTCCTCCTAATCTCTGTTCCGCTGAATCTCCTCCTGTCAAAGAGGGGTTGCTCCCGTACAGAGATCCCAGCCTCTTCAAAGAGCCTCTTAGAGAGTGGATTTCGCGTGTAGACAACATCAAAGGGAGGACACAATGCCCTCACCTGGCTTACCCAGAGGGAATTGTTGTTTGTATCTGGGAGCGGAACAATGATATAGCGTTGTAGCGGAATCTTCTCCTCTGAAAGGGCCTCTGAGATCATCATAAGCCTCTCACCCCCGGTAAAGGGATTATCTCCTGTATGGCTACACTGAGCACTCCCAATCCCAATAATCAGCAGGTCGCACTCAGAGAGAACCTGCTTTACAACCTGCATATGTCCCTTATGAAAGGGTTGATACCTCCCGACTAGCAAGGCGCGTGTCATCCCGAGTTATTTTGTTTTTTAAACTAAAAAATGCAAAAAGGCCGTGAAAATCCCGAGATCACATCCCAGATACCTGTCATTGGTTCAAAGACAGTTAATAGAAGAGGGAATTGCAAAGGGGTATGTTACCCCTACAGGGATGATAGCACACGGAAGGGGGGAGGCCTTTGATTACCTGCTTGGGGAGCGAACCACAGAGCCTGCACGACGTGCTGAGGAGGCTGCAGTGGTTGAACTCCTGAGAGCACAGGCACCTGTCATTTCAGTAAACGGGAATGTAGCTGCCCTTTGCCCTAAAGAGGTTGTAGAACTCTCCAAGGTTATTTCAGCAAAGCTTGAGATAAATCTGTTTTATTGGAGCAAGGAGAGAGAGGAGAAGATTTCAAAGATCCTAAAACAGGCCGGAGCCGGTCGGGTTTATGGCACAGGGAAAAAGAAGAAGATCCCCGGACTTGCTTCTCCGCGAGGCTTTGTAGACCCCGAGGGCATATACAAGGCGGATGTTGTATTGGTAATGCTAGAGGATGGGGACAGGACAGAGGCCTTGAGAAGAATGGGCAAGAGGGTCATAGCTATAGACCTAAATCCGTTTTCAAGAACTGCCCAAAGTGCTGACATAACCATTGTGGACAACATTACACGTGCTCTCCCAAACATGATCGATATGGCTAAGAGGATGAGAAGGAGAAGAAGTGGTCCTCCCACCCGCACGAAGATCTTTGACAACGAGAAGGGTTTGCGCTTATCCATAAAAGAGATACAAAAACACCTATCAAGGGCTGGGTCCCTAAGTTTAGAGGAAAATAGCTTGGGCTCTTAACCCTGTAGTATCTGCAATACTGTTTTGGTTTCCTCCAAGGTTAGCTGTCCCTCTGCTGATTCCTTTCCCTTCTCAAGGGAAGCGTAGGTTAAGTAAGATCCAAGCAGCGGCCCCATGATCCTAGTAATCCTGCCAAGTCTTCCCATCCCAATTCCAATGATTTCTCTTTCCTTCCTTCTGAAGTAATCGACTACAGATAGGATATTAGAGACATCATCTATAGATGCCACTGTGGTAGCTATCTTTGCTATAAGAGCACCCGCAGCGTATTCATTTTTGCAAATGTCTATCAGCTCCTCCTTAGGGGGTGTTTTCTCAAAATTATGATAGGATATTATCATTTTGGATCCACTGCTTTTACAGGCCTTTGAAATCTCATAGCGCCATCCCACATCTGTAGAAACCTCCACGTCCACGTACTCAGCCCCAAAGCTCAGGGCGGTGAGAAACAGGTCCACTCGGTCCTTCTCCTCTCCCCTCCAAAAACCCCCCTCTCTCTCAGGACGTATCGTGATTATCTTTGGGATTTCTACAGAGTCTACTAGGTCCCCCACCTTCCCATCATCCAGGTCAGGGATATAATCAAGTCGCAATTCCACTATATCTGCCCCTCCCTCCTTTGCGCTCCTTATCGCTCTATTTGCATCTTCGACATTTGCTTCCATGATAGGGACACAAACCCGAGTGGTCATTTTTCTTCTATGCTCTCTGATACAGCCATCCCAAAATGCCTTCCCCCCTCCTCTAGATAGACCAGAACTTTATCTCCCCTTTTCAATTTTGAAACAGAAATCGCACTCCCGTCTGTCCCAGTGAGGCGTATGGTTTCTGCGTTCTGTAGGAGTGTCTTGATCCTTTTTCCTCCTGCTTCTGCCTCTACAAGTATCAAAGGCCTTTTCTCTATCTTGAGTCGCCCTACGACCAAAATACGCGCGTTCCCCCTGTAGTCCACAGCCAGCACCTCATCCCCTCCCTCTAGCTCGCTCAGATATGTGGTTTTTCCATCTGGAAGCAGGGTGTAGGCGTGAACAGGCCCGGCATTCACCCTAAAGGGCCTAGCCGCCACATAAGGGCTTTCTATGGTCTCTGAGTGCACTAGGAAGAGGGCCGAACTGGACGATCCAACCAATAACCCCTCCCCCTTCTTAAAGAGAGAACAAGTATCAACACATACCCTATCCCCCATCCCAACAGGTGTTGCTGATAATATCTGCGCAGTGGTCAGTGTGATCCTCGGAAAAGAAAGCCTCTCGATGATCTCCTTAACCCCTTTGATTTCTCTCTTGCTGCCTGAGAAGAGAATGCCATCCACTCCTATCTCAAGCGTCTCCAAGGCGGTTTTTGCCTCCTCCAAAGAGGACGTTCTAGCTATAATTTTGCCATTTTTTTTATGAGTAGCTGCTATTAGGTTCTCAAGTGGGATAACTGTCCAGTCTGTCGTAGAGACTACAACAAATCCTGCTCTTGCCTCTCTGGCAGCTTCTTTTTCATCCTCCTTTCCCCTTATCTCAATAAATTTGGCTTTTATATCCTCCCCCACCACAGCTATTTTCCCTAGATCTTTTACGAGTCTCTCCTCCCCAGGGTTAACCAAAACGGCATCAGCTCCTGCCTCTAGCGCAGCTGTGACTCTATCCTTTCTCTTCTCCCACTTCTCAGATCCAGAGGCGTCAACCCAGAGCAGTTTAGTCATTTAGAATAAGCAATAGTAAGGTGGTTTAATTCAGGTTATGGAAATAAAAATAATAGATCTCATGAGTGTTAGTAGGTTCAGTAGCTACCCGTCTCATCCCAGGCCTCACGGCCTCAGCGACTGGGATAGTTTCATCACCCCAATAATAGAAGGAGGATATAAAAAAGAGAAAGCGGGTATGAGGTATGATTAGGACTCCCAGCGTCATAAGAATGGCCTAAAGACCTTGTTTTCCCATATAGACAGCGAGATCAATAAGGCGCGTAGAGTAGGCCATCTCGTTGTCATACCAAGCAAAAACCTTTACCAGGTTTCCAGAGGTTACCTTTGTTAAAATTCCGTCAACAACAGCAGAGTAGGAAGAACTGGTATAGTCCACAGAGACGAGAGGGTCATCCCGATAGTCCAGTATCCCCCTTAGTTTTCCAGCTGCTGCGTCCTGATAGAGGTTGTTGACCTCCTCAGGAGTTGTGTCTCTTCTGACCATCGCCGTAAGATCCACAATCGAAACATCCGGAGTTGGAACACGGATGGCAATGCCGTCCATTTTCCCCTTTAGACTGGGTATAACTTCCCCTGTCGCCTTGGCTGCCCCAGTAGATGTGGGAACCATACTCATAGCAGCCGCTCTCGCCCTTCTAAAATCCTTCTTATGGGAACCGTCCAGGAGCCTCTGGTCTCCGGTATACGCGTGTATGGTCGTGCAGAAGCCCTTTTCGATACCAAGAGCATCATTCAATACCATTGCGACTGGAGCCAGGCAATTGGTCGTGCATGAAGCATTGGAGACAACCCTGTGCTTCTCTGGATTATACACGCCCTCGTTGACCCCCATGACTATAGTGGCATCTACCTCCTTTCCTGGGGCACTTATTATAACTCGTTTAGCCCCAGCATCCAAGTGCTTGGCTGCTTCCGGACCCCGCCGAAACTTCCCTGTAGCCTCAATTACTATATCTACCTCTTCTTCCCCCCATGGAATCTTGGATATATCATCGCTTATGCTAGTTAGTCGTATCGCCCTGTTGTTGACCAAGAGGTGATCCCCCTCTGCCCTCACATCCTTATCTAGTATGCCGTGGACAGAGTCATATTTATAGAGATAGGCCATCATGTCTACGTTACTACTGCGTGTATTCAGCATGACCACTTCCACGTCTTTTCTGTCCTCAGCTGCCCGCATCGCCAACCTACCGGTCCTCCCAAACCCATTGATTCCGATTCTTAAGACCATTTTAGTTTCTAAAATATGAGCAAGATAATTAAAAAATGCTATTAAAAAGCTTTCTGAATAGACGTCTTAAGCCTCCGCGTCATGGATTCTGAAGGGTAGTGGTTTTTAATTTGTCGTGTATTTATTTATCTAATACTTCAAATAAAGGCGATGATATCTGGAAAGAAGATCAGATTGGAGAGGATAATAGATCGCAGGGATGGTAGAACTATTATAGTCCCTATGGACCATGGAGTTAGCTCTGGTCCCATCGCTGGCCTGGAGAACATGGCCAAGGCTATAGATGCAGTGGTGAATGGCGGAGCAAACGCAGTCTTACTTCACAAAGGGATTGTCGGTTTGGGGCATAGGGGCTATGGAAAGGATGTTGGACTTATAATACACCTCTCAGCCTCTACATCTCTAGCACCAGACCCCAATGCAAAGAGACTTGTAACCACGGTGGAACAAGCTGTCAAGATGGGAGCAGATGCAGTTTCTGTCCATGTAAATGTGGGGGCAGAAACAGAGGCAGAGATGATTCAAGATTTGGGAATGGTGTCAGAGGTGGCAGAGGAGTGGGGAGTGCCGCTATTAGCTATGATGTATCCCAGGGGGCATGACATAGATGATCCCTATGATGTTGAGGTGGTAAAGCTCGCAGCAAGGATAGGTGTAGAACTCGGAGCAGATATAATAAAAACCAATTACACGGGCGACCCAGACACATTTAGAGAGGTAGTTCGTGGCGCTGGGGGGGTGCCAGTAGTTGTGGCTGGGGGAGAAAAGGCGAAGGATGTGAGGGGCGTCCTCAAAACAGTCAAGGACAGCCTTGATGCTGGCGGAGCGGGTGTGGCCATGGGGAGGAACATTTTCCAAGCAGACGACCCAACAAAGATGGTAGCAGCAGTTAATGCTATAGTACATGAGGGGAAGGATGTAGAAGAAGCAATGAAGTTGTTATAGCGCCTCCTCCCCTCAAGCCCCATTTACTGCTTTTCATTGTATCTGGAATAGCTTGGCTTTCCATCGCTCCACTAAGAAGAGGGTGCAAGCAATAGGATCTGGTTTTAATAAGCTGAGTTGTGGATATTAGGCAAGACATAGGAATATTGGGGGAAATAGACGGCAGAGAATCATGGAGATAACAAAATATTATAAGATCCTGGACAAAGAGGTAGCACGCCAATATGAAATAGCAGGCAAAGCCAGAGCTATGGGGTATGATCCATCTACAGATGTAGAGGCCCTGCCCACAAGAAATCTTGCAGAGCGGGTTGAAGGACTCGTAGGACCAAAGTATATTGCAGATGAGATAAAAAAGGCACAGAATGAAGGACTGCCTAGAGAGGGGATCGTAAAGAGGATTATTGAGTGGATCCTAAGGGGAACGTACCTAAAAGAGCTTAGCAGAGAGCAGAGGATAGAACAAGCCCTTAGAACATCCTTGGCAATACTTACTGAGGGAGTGGTATCTGCTCCATTAGAAGGGATCTCAAGGGTTACTATAGAGAAAAATCCTGATGGTTCAGAATACCTCGCTGTCTACTATGCAGGTCCAATTCGTGGGGCGGGTGGAACGGCTGCTGCTCTCAGCGTGTTGCTTGCTGATTATATAAGGCGTAGAGAGGGAATAAGTGATTATAGACCTACAGAGACAGAGATAGAGAGATATAAAGAGGAAATAAAGATCTACCATCGCCGGGTTGTTAGGCTACAATACTTGCCAAGTGACGAGGAGATTGAGCTCATAATGAGAAATGTTCCAGTCTGCATTGACGGGGATCCAACAGAGGAGGAAGAAGTAGATATACATAAGGGTCTAGAGCGGATAAAAACAGACAGGATCAGGGGGGGCATGTGCCTTGTAATTGGGGAGGGAATTGCTCAAAAACACAAAAAGGTCTTGAAGTTTGCAGAGGCTATTGGATTAGAGGGATGGGAGTGGCTGAAGTATATGGAGAGGGAGGAACACGAAAAAACGGAATTAGAGAGAGAGATAATAGAGAATAGGAAGTTCCTAGAGGATGTGGTCGCAGGAAGACCTATATTTGCATATCCATCGAGGCCTGGTGGATTTAGGCTTAGATATGGAAGGAGCAACATGTGTGGTATCGCGTCCAAAGCCATACACCCGGCAACCATGATAATACTAGAGGAGTTCCCAGTTGTGGGGACCCAGCTCAGGATAGAACGACCAGGCAAGGGCATGATAGCGGTTCCATGTGCAGAGATAGAAGGGCCTGTGGTTAAGACGAAGGATGGGAGTGTAGTGCGAATTGAGACCGCAGATGAGGCAAGGGCAATACAAAAAGATGTGGAGGAAGTATTATTTCTGGGGGACATCCTGATCTCGTATGGAGACTTTCTCAACTCAAATGAAACCCTCCCTCCCTCTGGCTATGTGGAGGAGTGGTGGGAGCAGGAGTATAAAGCAGCAGCAGGGAAACCATGGGAGGGCAAAATAGACGGAAAACAAGCGGTTCAGGTTTCCCAGGAGTTCTCAATTCCGCTTCACCCCAAATACACTCTCCCTTGGGATGACATAGACTCAAAAGAGCTTGAAATCCTCCGTGAGTGGATCTTTAAATCTGGAGAATTCAGCTATGAAGAGAACAAGCTCTCTCTTTCTGTAATGAATGAAAAGGGGAAAAGGGCTCTTGAGAAGCTTTTGGTTCCCCACAAGGTGGGAGAGAAGATTGAGATAAGGGATTATGCCATTCCTCTGCTTACCTCTCTTGGCTTATTGAGCGGGGAGAAAATTGTATGGAAGGATCTCCCAAAGCCGGTGGGATCAAGGGGGGGCACTCTGGGTGTGATCCAGTCCCTCTCTCCAGTTCAGATAAGGAGGAAGGTGGGTTGCTATGTCGGAGCCAGAATGGGAAGACCAGAAAAGGCAAAGGAGAGGAAAATGGAGCCAGCGCCCCATCTTTTATTCCCTATAGGCGAGGCAGGTGGGAACACACGCAATATTAACGTGGCTGCCAAGAACCCATTTATCAGGGTGGAAGTGGCAAGGATGAGGTGCCCCAAGTGCAAGACCCTTACGTTTTTTCCAAAGTGCCCAAAGTGTGGAGAAAGAACAGAGCTTGAGTATAAATGTTCTTGTGGAGCGACAGGAAAGGAGAGGACATGCAAGCGCTGTAAAAAGGAGATGAGGGCGTATGAGCTGAGAGAGGTTCCTATAAAAACCCTCTTTGAAGCAGCAACTGCCAGAATAGAACTCAGAGCCCCTATGATAAAGGGGGTGAAGGGCATGACCTCTGCGTTCAAACTTCCAGAGCCATTAGAAAAGGGGATACTACGAGCCAACAATTCTGTTTTTGTCTTCAAAGATGGGACTATTCGTTACGATGCTACGGACATCCCAACGACACACTTCCGTCCGATGGACATCGGAACTGATGTGGAGACACTGAGGGATCTTGGATATGAAAAGGACATCGAGGGGGATCCACTTAAGAGAGCAGACCAAATCTTACAGATATTGCCTCAGGATGTGGTAGTGCCCCAAGCAGCTGTCAAGTACCTGATGAACGCCTGTAATTTTGTAGATGACCTTCTGGAGCAGTTTTATGGCATAGGGAGGTTCTACAATGTGAAGGCACCGCAGGATCTGATAGGGCAGCTTATTGTTGGCCTAGCTCCACATACATCAGCAGCCATATTAGGGAGAATCATCGGCTTTTCGAAGGTGCGTGGAATAATAGCGCACCCCTTCTGGCACTCGGCAAAGAGGAGAAATTGCGATGGGGATGAAGATTCCATCATGCTCCTTTTGGATGTGCTGATAAACTTCTCTTATGCTTACCTACCAGAGAAGAGAGGAGGCAAAATGGATGCCCCCCTTGTTATAAACACTAACTTGGATCCAAAGGAGGTAGACAGCGAGGCCCACGCTATGGAAGTTGTGTCCTCCTATCCCCTTTCTTTCTATGAAAAAACGCAAGAACTCCCTGCAGCCAAGGAAGTAGGGGTAGATATTGTGGAAAAGCACTTGGATAACAACCCCTTCAACATAGGGCTTACGATGTTTTCTACATGGAGGGATGCCCCTAAGACATCCCGCTATGTGCAGCTTAAAGAGATGCCAGAGAAGGCCCTGCTACAGTTAGAGTTGGCAAAAAAGATCCGAGCTGTGGATCTGGAGGACGCGGCCAAAAGGCTCGTAAATTCGCACCTGATACGGGACACATACGGAAACCTCCGTGCATTCTCTCGTCAGAAGTTTCGATGTGTGAAGTGCAATAGAAAGTATAGGCGCATTCCTCTCCTCGGAAGGTGCGAAAAGTGTGGGGGAAGAATCATATTGACTGTCTCCAAGGGAACTATCGAGAAGTATGTCTCACTAACAAAGAGGGTTGTTGAGGAGTATATAAAGGAGTCTCATTATATGCAGCAGAGGGTAAAGCTCCTTAATATGGAAATCTCCTCAATCTTTGAAAATGACAAGGTCAAACAATTTTCCCTCTCTGATTTTGCGTAGTGGGAAAGTGCAGAGTTATTGAAGAAGATGATAAACCCAAAGCTTGGAATTGGTAGGGTGGAGGATAAATATGTAATAAAGGGGCTGAAGAAGGGTTTCTCTTTGGCAAGAATAAAGCTCGGACTAGCTAGGGAGTATGGAACAAAGGAAATTGGGTTTGATCACCATCCCCTAGAGCTAATCCTAAGGTTCTCTGGCAAGAAGGTGGAAACCCTTGATGAGGGCTACGAACACCTGGAATACCTTAAAAGAAGTGTGGATCTCAAGGATCCAAGATCTGTGGAACTGACATTTATACAACTTCTGGAGCTCGGTGTGGGAGCAAAACAGGACGTTGAAGCTACAGAAGATCCATATACAGGGTATTTGGGGGACAGGGATCTTCCAAAAGAGGGAAAGGCCAATATCCTCATATTCTCACAGAAACTTCAGGAAGGCCTAAACTTCTACGTCGGGAGAGAGCCGCCAAGGGGCAGCATTGCACTTGGGTGGACCCAATCGGCAGTGGTTTTCTTTGTGCAATATGCCTACAAGAGCCGATTTTCCTCCGGAGGGCAGCTCATAGATACTCACTCTGTCTTGGGGATGAGGAATGTTTTGGGGGACGCAATGCACTTCTCCCTGGGGGTGCTCGGTGCGACGACCAGCGAATCTTTTAGCTGAGCCCTTGGAGGATAGGTACTTGTAGCAATCTGGGGGGTGTGTTCTTAAAAGGAGAACAGAAAAAGATATATGGCGCTGTTTGAGAAGATTCTGGGAGAGGGGGAGAGTGTGTTTCGAAATGAATATGCGCTGAGTTTTGACTACCTGCCAGATCTCTTGCCCTACAGGGAAAATCAACAGAGGCATATCGCAGATTCGATTGCTCTCCTTCTTCAGGGCAGGATGGGAAGGAACCTCCTCATCAGCGGTCCCCAAGGGATCGGGAAGACCTCTGCGGTAAGGTTTGTGTTTAGGGAGCTGGAGAGCTATACAGATGAGATAGCCCCCATTTTTATAAACTGTTGGAAAACACAAACAAGCAATTCGGTTCTTGCGGAGATGGCAAGGCAAATGGGAGCTATGGGAGCACATTTTAAGGCTACAGAAGAGATATGGGAGAGGATCCTCAGGGCTGCAGAGAGGTATAAGGGGGTAGCTATCGCCCTTGATGAGATAGATAGAGCCAGAGATTTTGATTTCTTATATCAGATAGCAGAGAACATAGGCAGGTTTTCCATCATACTCATAACCAACGAAAAGGAGTTTGTAGTCCGCCTAGATGCGCGCGTACGCTCCCGGTTGGTTTTGGAAGACATGGAATTTGCACCCTACAAAAAAGACGAGATAAGAGGGATATTGGAAGAAAGACGAAGGGTTGCCTTTGTCCCAGGAGTATGGGGAGGGGAGGCCTTCGATTTGGTAGTGGAGAAGTGTTACAAAAGCGGAGATGTGAGGGTAGGCTTGGCCTTGATGCGAGAGGCGGGGAGGGCGACAGAGAGCGCATCCAAAAAGAGGGTGGGGGTAGAGGAGGTGAAAATAGCTTTAGAAAAGCTTTCAGGGATAGATTTCCAGCACACAGAGGGGCTGGATGAAAGATCGAAAGCTCTCTTGCGTATTATAAAACAGAAACCTGGAATTGAGACAGGACATCTTCAAGAGGATCTAAAGAGGGGGGGGATTGAGATACCAGACTCGACATTTCGGAGGCTTGTGCAACGCTTAGATAAGGAGGGCTACATATTTAGAGAGGTAGTAAACCTACCAGGGGGTGGGAAGAGTATGAAACACTATGTGGATGAATGATGGAGGGGACGCTGTGCTCTAGATGCAAGAGGAGAAAAGCGATTATTGAGATAAGGTATCTAAACGAGAGGTTATGTCGTGAGTGCTTTGTATCTTTTTTTGAGAAAAGGGTAAGGAGGACCATACGGAGATATGAACTCTTGGATCCAAAGGATGTGGTGGCTGTGGCCCTGTCTGGGGGAAAGGATTCTATGGTCCTTCTCCATATATTAAAAAAGCTCTCCAAAAAGGCTCCCAGATCCAAGCTGTTCGCAATAATTATAGATGAGGGAATAGGGGGGCCTAGGAGGAAAGGCATAGAGGGAGCCATGAGCTTTTGTGATGACTTGGGGATTGAGTATCACCTCTATACATTCAAGGAAGAATTGGGCTTGGATATAAATGGAATTATGGAAAGGGCATCAAAACTCAAAAATCCTATGCCTGCGTGCAGCTACTGCGGCGTGTTTAGGAGACAGCTGTTAAATCAAAAGGCAAGAGAGCTAGGGGCTACAAAGTTGGCTACTGGGCATAACCTAGACGACGAGTGCCAGACAGCCCTTATGAATTTCATCAGGGGGGACGTCTCCCGTATAGCCCGTGCAGGTGCTGTGGTCGGGGTGATAAAAGACCCCCTGTTTGTTCCAAAGATAAAACCCCTCAGAGAAAGCCCAGAGGAGGAGATACAGGTTTATGCAGAGCTTTCTTCTCTTCCGGTTTTAGGGTCGGCATGTCCATATGCTGGAGACGCCTTCAGGAAACAAATGAGGGAAATCCTAAGTAGACTTGAGAGACGATACCCAGGGACTAGATACCAATTACTTGGGAGTGTAGATAACCTTATTCCACTCCTATCTATGAGAGAAGAGGGAGAGAAGCCAAGGTTATGCGAGGTGTGTGGCGAGATCACCTCAGGAGAAGAGTGCAAGTCGTGCGCAATGAGAAGAGAACTAGGACTAAGGCCTGCAGACCTCTGAGTTTTTTAATCCAGAACAATAACAATACTCAAACCAATAGAAATGGACAGAAGGGAGAAACACATCCTCTGGTTTAATGAAATTGGGATCAATGATGTTCCATTGGTCGGCGGGAAAAATGCATCCCTTGGAGAGATGTACAGAAACCTGACACAGAGGGGAGTGCGAGTTCCAAACGGCTTTGCAATAACTGCCTCCGCTTATTGGTACTTTCTGAAGAGCGCAGGTATTGAGAAGAGGATAAGGGATGCCCTCAGAGGGGTGAATACAGGGAACATAACCGATCTGCGAAAAAGGGGGCGGTTGATAAGAAAGACCATAGTAGAAGCGGAATTTCCAGAAGACCTGAAGAGAGAGATAAAAACAGCCTATAAAAAGCTCTGCTCTCGTTATGGGAGAGAGACTGATGTCGCTGTGCGATCCTCAGCTACAGCAGAGGACCTCCCTGACGCCTCCTTCGCTGGACAACAAGAAACCTACCTAAACATAAGGGGGGAATATGAACTCTTGCACGCCTGTAAGCTTTGCTTCGCTTCTTTGTTCACAGATCGGGCGATCTCCTATAGGGAAGACAAGGGTTTTGATCACTTCCAAATAGCACTTTCTATAGGGGTCCAGAAGATGGTGCGCTCAGATAAGGCAGCCTCAGGGGTTATGTTCAGTATTGACACAGAGACAGGGTTTAGAGATGTCGTATTTATTACGTCTTCCTATGGACTCGGAGAGAATATAGTCCAGGGAAAGGTCAATCCTGATGAATTTTATGTATTCAAACCAACACTCAAGAAGGGTTACAAGCCGGTAATTTACAAACGCCTTGGAAGCAAGTCAGTGAAGATGATATATGCGGAGGGGGGGGCAAAATCCCCAACGAAGAACATCCCTGTTCCAAATGAGGATAGGAGGAGATTTTCTATAAGCGACGCAGATGTTTTGACACTAGCAAAATGGGCCTGCATAATAGAGGAACACTATGGCAAACCCATGGATATGGAGTGGGCAAAGGATGGAATCAACGGAAGGATTTTTATTGTACAGGCAAGGCCAGAAACCGTGCAGAGTAGAAACGACCTAACAAGGGTGGAGGAGTACAAACTCATGGAAAGGGGGAAGATGCTGGTTACGGGGCAGAGTGTTGGTTCAAGGATAGGAGCGGGAAGGGCAAGGGTTATAAAGGACCCCCATGAGATGCAGAAATTCAGAGAGGGCGAAGTTCTGGTTACCGACATGACAGATCCAGACTGGGAGCCGATTATGAAGAGGGCCTCGGCTATTGTGACAAATCGTGGGGGTCGTACGTGCCATGCAGCTATTGTGAGCCGGGAATTGGGGATACCATGCGTTGTTGGAACGCTGAGGGCAACCGATATTCTAAGGGATGGTGAGAAGGTCACGGTCTCATGTGCAGAGGGAGAGGAGGGTTTTGTTTATGAGGGAATGCTCAAATACAAAATAAACCATATAGATCTAGAGAAGATACCAAAGACTCGAACAAGGGTTATGATGAATCTTGGGAATCCCGAACAGGCTTTTGAGGCTTCGTTCCTTCCAAATGATGGTGTCGGGCTGGCTAGAGAGGAGTTTATAATCACAAACTATGTCAGGATACATCCCCTTGCCCTCATCAACTATGGAAAACTAAAGAAAATGCGAGAACATGCAGATCTGGTTGAGGAGATAGAATCATTAACGTATGGATATGAGGACAAGAGAGAATTCTTTGTGGACAAACTAGCACAGGGAATAGCTATGATCGCTGCTGCGTTTTACCCCAAGGATGTCATCCTTCGGTTCAGTGATTTCAAGAGTAACGAATATGCAAACCTCATCGGAGGAGGACTCTACGAGCCAAAAGAGGCAAACCCCATGATTGGCTGGAGGGGAGCCTCTAGGTATTACTCAGAGGCATACAGAGACGCCTTTGCCTTGGAATGCAAAGCGATCCGGAGAGTAAGAGAGACCTTTGGCCTCAGAAACCTAAAGGTGATGATCCCCTTCTGCCGCACAGTAGAAGAGGGAAAGCGAGTCCTCTCTATTATGGCCAAAAATGGCCTTAAGAGGGGAGTAAAGGGCCTTGAGGTTTATGTCATGTGTGAGATTCCGTCAAATGTGATCCTAGCAGATAAGTTCTCCCAGATATTCGATGGGTTCAGCATAGGATCAAACGACCTGACACAACTCACCCTAGGCTTGGATAGAGACTCAGAGCTGGTCAACCACATCTACGACGAGAGAAATGAGGCGATAAAGAGGATGATAAGGGATGTAATTAGAACCGCACATAAATACAAAAGGAAGATAGGAATATGCGGACAGGCCCCATCAGACTTCCCGGAATTTGCAGAGTTTTTAGTAGAAAAC
>JAOZPI010000064.1 GCA_029932835.1 archaeon
GCCTCATCCTCTATGATCTTCATCCTGCGTATCATTACCCCAGCACCCTCCCCATGCGACTAAGTGCCTCTATGATGTTCTCAGTAGAGACGGAATAGGAGATTCGGACATACCCTTCACCACTTGGTCCGAACACATTTCCAGGGACTACAGCCACCTTTGCCTCTCTTATCATTCTCTCTGCAAATTCTTCTGAAGACATCCCTGTCCCTTTTATATTGGGGAAGGCATAGAATGCCCCCTTTGGCATGCGGCAACTTACGCCAGAGAGCTCATTCAGTTTTCTCACTATCAGCTTCCTCCTCGCGTTATAAACACTCACAAGATTCTCAACACTTGCTCCTTCTTCAAATGCCGCCAGCATTGCATATTGTGATGGCGTGGGGGCGCAAAGTGCACAGTATTGATGTATCTTGTAGATAGCGTCCATAATCTCCCCCTTTGCAACTACATACCCCACTCTCCACCCTGTCGCAGCGTACGCCTTTGAAAATCCATTCAGTGTAATGGTCCTTTCTGCCATCTCTGGCAGAGAAGCAATTGAATAATGTCTTCCCTCATACACCATCTTCTCGTAAATCTCATCTGATATCACAACAAGATCCCTCTCTATCGCTAAATCTGCTATAGCCTTCAACCTCTCCTTCTCCATTACCGTGCCGGTTGGATTGTTGGGCGAGCATATCAACAAAGCCTTTGTCCTCTTTCCAATGCGCTTTTCAATCTCCTCAACCCTTACGCTGAATTCGTCTTCCTCCCTCGTCGGCACTAGCACTGGTTTCCCCCCAGCCAGTGCAATCAGGGGAGCATACGCTACATAGGACGGATCTAACATCAGGACCTCATCGCCTGGGTTTAGTATTGCTCTAAGGGAAATATCCAAACCCTCGCTGGAGCCACTTGTTATCAGCACGTCCCCTGCAGTAGCGTCTATTCTATTCTCCTGTTTGAGCTTTTCTGCTATTTTTTCTCTCAACTCAAACAGTCCTGCGTTTTCTGTATAATGCGTATGATTTAGCTCTATGGCAGCTATGCCCCTGTCCTTTATAAGATAGGGGGTTTCAAAGTCCGGCTCTCCGATACCTAGTGATATAATATCCTTCTCCCTGGAGGCCAGCTCAAAGAATTTTCTTATTCCAGACGGAGCCAAGTTGCTAACTCTTCTGGATATCATTTTCTGCGGATATGATCATAATGTCCATCTTCCGGGCCATGCCTACGCAGATATCACTGGTTTTCCGCCCTTACCCCCCTCGCTCAAAACAACTCCATTTTCCTTAAACTTCTTCAAAACAAAGTGCGTGTATGTGGCTGTAACCTCCCTCCTTGGTGCGAGGTACTCCGTAACAAATGTACTAACCTCTTTTATATCCTTGGCCCTTATCTTTACCGTCAGGTCGTACTCGCCTGATGTTACACAGACCTCCTCAACCTTCGAATTTGCTGCGAGTCTTTCTCCCAACTCAGAGAATCCTGTTCTGGCTTCTGGGGTTACCTTTACATCAATATACGCGGTTACATATTCCTCCCCCCTTTTCTCCCAATCTATATACGCTTTGAAAGCCTTTATGATCCCGGATTTCCTCAGGTTCCTGATCTTTTCTTCAACCTCTCTCTCAGAGCATCTCAGCATCTTCGCCAGGTCCTTGTTTGAAATTCTCGCATCGTTTTGGAGTATCTCAAGAAGAAGTTTCTCGTCCATAGTCATTATTGACGCAGGTTAGATAAAAAAGTGTTCAGGGTGCCCTAACGCTAGATATTCAAAGAAGAAACTACCAGCACTTAATTCAACCATCCCATATATTACTTATCCCTCTTACTCGGACACTTGATATTTGTGCATATAACCCACGGTTTCCTTCCTTTTGTCCAGACTTCAATCATCGGATATCCGCATTTCGGGCACACACCAGCTGGTTTGATCCTTCCCTTCTGAGGGAGTGGTTGTGTAACCTTGCATTCCGGATAATTGGTGCATCCAAGAAATCTCTTCCTTGTTTTTGGGTTTATCCTCACTACAAGTGCTCCGCTTTTGCACACTGGGCACTGCCCAAGGCTCTCTCGAGAGCTTCTTTCCTTTTCATCTCTTGTGTGTGACTCTTGAAGCTCTTTTCCGATCTCGTCTCTCTCCTTTTTGAATCTTTCCAAGACCGCGATGAGTATCTTCTTTGCCTTCTCCTCCACCTCTATGCCGCTTTTTTTGCCTGCCATCACCTCTTCCAGCTCCCTTTCTATATCCCTTGTCAGGCCTTCATCCAGTATCTCTGGGCTGTGTTTCTCTAGCATCTCTACAGTTTTCATTCCCAGCTCGGTTGCTCGGATTTCTTTTCCCTCAATGTATCTCCTCTTGAAGAGCGTGTCCACGATAATTGCCCGGGTCGTTTTGGTTCCCAACTTCCTCTTCTCCAGCTCGCTTACGATAGAGGCTTCCGTATACCTCCTGGGCGGTTTTGTCATCTTCTTCTCCATCCTCATCTCCCTCATGCTGACCCTCTCCCCCTTTTCCAGTTTTGGGAGCACGACCTCATCAAATTTGGCATATGGGCCATAGAGGACATGCCACCCCTTCTCTATAGTTCTTTTTCCCTCAGCCTTGAATCTCTCTCCGCCCACATCCAGAAGAACAACAGCGCTCTCCCTTAGTGCCCATTCGCCAAAGGTAGCGAGGAATCTTCTGACTATCAAGTCATATATCCTCCTTTCGCCACTCTTCAGGTCTTTTGGCTCTTCCCCTGTTGGATATATGGCAGGGTGTGCTGGATCTGTTTTCTTCCCATTATTCGGCTTTAGGCTTCCCTTAGATAGTAACCTCTCGGCCGCCTCTCGGTAGGCCTCTTGTTTTTTAATGTCCTCTACGATCCTCCTGTATCCTATAGCTGGAGGAAGCTGTTGTGAGGATGTTCTAGGGTATGAGATATACCCTGCCTCATAAAGTCGCTGGGCTATCTCAAGTGTTTGTTTTGGCGATATGTGGTGATGGCGATGTGCCTCTATCTGCAGGCTTGTGAGATCAAACGGTGGTGGTGGTGGTTGTTTGTATTCCCTTCTCTCAACCTCTGCGACAACGCCCTCAGTGGCAGTTCTTACCCTCTCATACACCCCTCTTGCCCTCTCCTCCTCCTGAAATTTCTCTTCTATATGCACTGCCTTGAAGCGCACACTTCCCTCTTTGTCCTCAAATATCCCCCAAATCACCCAGAATGGCACTGGCTTAAACTTCCGTATTTCCCTCTCCTTCTCAACGATCAATTTTAGAGCAGGGCCCTGAACCCTCCCTATGCTCAGGGTCCCGCCTGCCTTCCCCCTCCTTAGGGCATCTGTGAGAGCTCTTGACAAATTTATGCCGTAGTACCAGTCAAGAACGTGTCTCGTTAGCCCGGCCTCTGTTTGTCCCTTGTCAAATTCCTCCATCGTTCTATAGGCAGACAGGAGATCCCGGGTAGTGACTGTGGAGAAGTGCATCCTCTTTACATTGTCCTCCTTTGGGTCGACACCACACGCATGAACAAGCAGATTATAGCCGATCACAGACCCTTCTATATCATAATCACACGCATTCACAAAGGCGTCACACACTTTTGCCAACTCGCTTATGTTCTCTATATAGCCGCGTGTGTAGTAGAGCTTTTTGTCTGCAACGTATGAGGGGACCCACTCTACATCAAATACAGGATATCTTAGGTTCCACCCCTTCCCCCCCTTCTCCCTTAGCGTGTAAACGTGCCCAACCCCTGGTGCTACATATACCCGACCCTCCGGTCCCTCAACCTCATAAAACAACGCGTTGTTTTTTCTCCTCTTTTTGGCCCTTCCTATCGCGGTTGCGATCTTTCCAGCCACGCTGGGCTTTTCAGCCACTATCAGGGTGGTCATCGGTTGTTTTTGATTTTTGTGTTTAAAAAAAGTATAAAAACCCCTTGAAGTTACAATAAAAACACAGAGTTGCTCTAGCATCGCTTTACTATGCAGGTTTGCATTTGAGCGAGGTGAGAAGTTTAAGCGGCAGGGTATTGATTTTGAAAGAGATCCAATACACATTAAACAAACTAAAAGCGAAAAAGAAAGGGCTATTTTTTCATAAGAAATTGAAAGATTTTTTACACAAATATGGAATTAGAATCTCTGGACTGGTTCCGATATCTGAAAGAAGTAAGAAGATATGATAAAAGAACGATCTAGCAGATGTTGGGGCATAAAAGTTTGAGAACAACCCAAGTTTATACACATGTGTTCGGTAAAGACATAAAGAAACTTGCGAACTTATTATTTTTACTGATAACAGTGATTTTTTATTTTGCATTTTACAGTAACAAATCTTATAGAATACTTGACATCTATTCTAATATCTCATGTTTTTTAATACTACTGGGTGTTTTATTATGAAGATAGCACTTTGTAGTGATTATTTTTATCCGAAAGTAGGGGGGATAACAACCCATATAGAGGGTTTGGCAAGAGCTCTGGAGGAAAG
>JAOZPI010000012.1 GCA_029932835.1 archaeon
GAGTGCCACCAAGGTATAGATCCGTATGTGACAGGAGATCATCTGGTGATCGTGAGCCGGTAAGGATCAAGCACGCTATAAGGTAGAGGATAGGAGCAGAAGGGATCAGCACCATCCATATGCGCCTTCGCATCACGGTGAGGGGGAAAAGAATGAGCGAATCCATGGTTTTTTAATCTATGCTGAAATAAAAATGGGACATGACAATAAAATGCGAGATCACAAAGGCTATTATTGAGAGCAAGAGAGATGGAACAGACATGTGCCTTGTGTGCAAGGGAAGCCGTCTTTTGTGTGGCAAGCCCTACTGTCCCCTCCTCTACAGAATAAACACGCTACTCGCAAAGAAACAGGACCTTGAGGTTAGTAATGAATTCTTCGGCCCCTCCCCCCCCTCTATCTTCGTTGGCAGATACGGCTATCCCAAGGTATCCATAGGCCCGATGTCAGCCCTAAGTACAGAGGAGGTTGGATCCATGGATGATCCCTCAAAGTGGTATGGAAAGGACTTTGACGAGATAATAAGGATCAGATCGAATCTGTTGAGAGCTAGAAGCAGTGAGGATGTGAGAAGCAGATCTAGGATAATATCAGATAGCCAGGAGCTGGCCCTTTCTATAAAACCCACAGATATTGAGATCACATTCAAGCATCCCCCAAGAGCTAACCTCTCTTTTTCATCCACACTCCAACCAATGGGACCAGAAGGAGAACTGCAAAAGCTCAGAATCGCAGAGAATACAAGGATACCACGGACTGTGGACAGGATCGTCAGTGATGAGGTAATGGCAAACAGGGCGATCTCCACACTCTTTGAAAGAGGCTATGATGTCTATTACCTGTCACAGGTCTTGTCCTCTGGAGTCTTGGGAGGGGAGGACAGAAAGAGGTTAGTGCCTACTAGATGGAGCATCACTGCTGTTGATGACATAGTCGCAAAGGAATTGATATCAAAGATACGCGACTACCCCACTGTGAATGAATTTTTGGTCTATTCTAACACGTATTTGGACAACCACTTTGAGATATTACTCATGCCGGGGAGTTGGGAGTTTGAGAATTTTGAAGCGTGGGCGCCCAGAACATTATGGACTGCGAATAGGAGAGAGGCTGTGATACAGGTAGAAGGGGAGCCCTATACAGGGAGGAGCAAGTACGCAGAAAAGGAAGGAGGAGGATACTACGCGGCCAGGCTTGGGGTGGTTGAAGCATTGGCGAGGATGGGAAGGCAGGCAAGGGTTGTTTCGTTTCGTGAGATATATGAAGGGTATGTGCTCCCTGTAGGAGTCTGGGAAGTGAGAGAGAATGTAAGAAAGGCGATGGAAAAGAAACCAGAACACTTTTCTACAAAGAGGGAAGCCCTTGAATACCTATCGAGCAGGCTGAGGGTGGATATCGGAAGGTATATAGGGATGTCTGGGATCTTGGGGCAGAGCCGACTAGTTGAGTTCGGAGGAGGGGGCGGGGAGTCGTGATTCCTGCATTTGCCAGAGCTGATCTTTTTTTAGGTGTTTGGTAAAATATAGGGACAAAATGAAATCTGAGGGCTTTGTTTATATCGATGGCACGTACTACAGGAAGGAAGAGGCCAAGATCTCTGTATTTGATCACGGGCTGTTATATGGAGACGGTGTGTTTGAGGGAATAAGGTGCTATAACGGCAATGTCTTCAGACTCAAACAGCACATAGATCGCCTCTATGATAGCGCCAGGAGTATAACATTGAAAATACCTATATCAAAAAAGGAGATGGAAGAGGTGGTGTGTGAAACGATTCGGAAGAATGGACTGAGGGACGCGTATGTCAGGCTTGTTGTAACAAGGGGCATAGGGGACTTGGGGCTTGATCCAAGAAAATGCCCGCGAGCTACGATTATATGTATTGCCCAGTATTTCGCCCCACTTTATGGAGACCTCTATGAAAAGGGGATCAGGGTGATAACTGTGGGGGCACGCAGAACCTCGTGGGACGCGCTGGATGTGAAGGCCAAAACACTGAACTACTTGAATAACATAATGGGGAAGATACAGGCAAACCTTGCGGGATGCGATGAGGCCTTGATGCTCAACAACCTTGGGTACGTCTCTGAGGGAACAGGAGACAACTTCTTTATGGTTAAGGACGGGACCATCTACACACCACCAACAGACGCTGGAGTTCTAAAGGGCATAACCCGGGAAGCGATAATAGAGATAGCAAAAAGGATAGGGACAGGTCTCGTGGAAAAGAACCTCACCCCATTTGACGCATATACCGCAGATGAGGCATTTATGACCGGAACCGCCGCTGAGGTTATACCTATTGTGGAGATAGACTCCCGCCGTATTGGAAGCGGACGCCCCGGACCTGTGACCAAAAGGCTTATGGAGGAGTTCAAGAAGGTAAGAGAGCAGGATGGTACAAAGATCTGAAAAGGTGAGAACAGACAAATACGGCCTCCCAGATCCGCTGCACATAGAGCTGGAGAGGGCACATGTGAAGATATTGGAGGCTGTTTATATTCTGTCCATAGTTGGCGCTATAGTTTCTATTCTAATATATGGGACGCTCCTCGGATGGCCAAGAGAGGTGTTAAATGCTAGCACTGTTATGGTAATGGCACTCGCGGTTCTTCTAGGGGTTTCGATAGTGGAGAAATCGTCTGTGGTTGGGGGGCGCTCCTCATGAAGGCTACAGTTCTGGAAAATCCTCGTCTTGGATATACGATCTCTTCAAATGCAGGCTGACCTCCGCCTTCTGCAATTCTCTCCCAAGATAGGCAGCATGCTGCAGATTGGAGACCAGCCGCCTCTTGATAATTTCCTTACATATAGACTCCGCGCTTGCTCCTTCAAATACATAGTCGCAGCCCTGCTTAAAGTGAGCTGCTATTATCTGGGATTTGTCAAAATCCACAAATATCCTGAAATACCCCGCCCTGTCCATGTCTATTCCCTCTGCCTCACCCACAGGGATAATTCGTCTCGCCCTCCCCCTGAAAACCTCACCCGGCCTCTTTGACTTTGCAAGAAGCAGATTGATTCCGAGATCCTTTGGAGGTCCTCCTATGCTCTTTGCCAAAAAGCACATTTCAACACCCCTCCGCAACTCTCTTATCGCATTTCTCGTCTTTTCGCTATTCTCAGTACTGAGTAAAAGAGAGACTCCGAGCTCTATTGCAAGAGCAGAGATTACCCCATTAATTCCTATCGAGTCTGCATCTATAAGCTCGGTGAGGTTTCCCCCTCCCATCAGAAGAGGCATAGAGTGATAGACCTTCCTAAAATCATGGTATCTGGAAACTGCAGCAGCAAGAGAGAAGGGGGGAGAAAGAACCGGATCTGCAATAATCTTCTTGAACCCCCTCCTCTCGGCCTCTCGCACGACCCCAAAGATATTTTCTTCTGCATCCGGCACCACTACATAGGCTACAGTAGGCCAACGCTCTACCTCCTTTATGTTCTCTGAGGTTAGGCTTAGAACCAAATCTGCTCCTGCACGGATGCCCTCATTTATCTCTGCAGGACTCAGAGAATCCACGCTTATGGGCGCTCTGATAGTTTTCTTCAGGAGCTTTACCAGTTCGAAGACCCTGGCAGGATCCTCGTCCGAAGCCACACAACCTATATCAATTATATCAGCACCAGAGTTTATGTAATAGCGTGCCTTCTCCACTACCTCATCATCCTCCATGCGAACAGCATCCACAATCTCTGCTACTATGCGGGGCTGGAACCCTCCAATTTTGAGCCCTCCTATCATGAATTTGGCTGGTTTTCTTTCAGACTCCAGGAATACACGCTTATAGCCCTCCATCCCCTGCTCTGGTTTCTCGGAGGGTGTAGTTCTCGAGAGCCCCTTGCTTAGGCTAGTTCTCAAGTCCCGTACGTATGCTGGACCCCTAAAACACGGAACACCAAACTCCGCCTCTACTCTGCTTACATCAAAATCCACCTCACCAGGAAAGATTACACGATCGTACTCCTGTATCTTTTTGCCCATTTTTCGCAGGCTGTCCAGCACCATCTGAACGCGCATAAATCGAGCGACATCAACAGGCAGGACTAGAACATCTGCCCCGATAGTGCGAGCCACCTCCCTGACTTCCTCCTCAGCCAGTCGCCCTGTGATAAGCAAATCTGCCATTTTTGTTGTGTTTTCATATATTATTGGACTAATGAACAAAAGAGATATCAAGGATTGGAGCACACAATAAAGGGGGCGAAATCTTGAAGAGCAGGAGCTCTGATGTGGAGTACATGAAACGCGCGCTTGAGCTGGCGGAGAGGGGAGCAGGATACACCTCTCCCAATCCGCTAGTGGGGTGTTTAATAGTAAAGGATGGTAAAATAGTGGGGGAGGGTTACCACAAGAGAGCAGGAGGGCCACACGCAGAAATAAATGCCCTGAGATCAGCTGGTGGGCTGGCAAGGGGAGCAACTATGTATGTAACCCTGGAGCCTTGCTCTCATTATGGAAAAACGCCTCCCTGCACAGATGCCATTATCAAGGAGGGAATAGCACGCGTAGTGATTGCCACAAAAGATCCGAACCCTATTGTTAACGGACGAGGGATAAAGAAGATTAAAGAAGCTGGAATTGAGGTTGAGGTGGGAATAATGGAGATGGAAGCGAGAAGGATGAACGAAGCCTATGAAAAATTCATAAGAACAAAAACGCCATTTGTCCTCGTAAAGGCGGCAGTATCTGTTGACGGGAGGATGGCCGCTCCTGATGGAAGCTCTAAATGGATCAGCTCTGAGAAAGCTAGAGAGGTTGTACACGAGCTTAGAGGGAGGGTGGATGCCGTAATGGTTGGTGTTGAGACTATCATAAAAGACGACCCAGAGCTCACATGCAGAACAGGCGGTAGGAATCCAAAAAGAATCGTAGTGGACTCTATGTTAAGGATTCCAAGCAGAGCCAAGGTGCTGGACAATCAAGCAGAAACGATAATTGCAACAACCTCAAATGCACCTGTTCGGAGGATCGAGGAATTGGAGAAAAGGGCCAAAGTGTTGGTCATAGAGGAAAGGGGAGGGCTGGTAAGCCTCAGGGCTCTTTTAAAGGTGCTGGGAGCAGAGGGAATAAGCTCTGTGATGGTGGAGGGCGGGGGCAGGCTTATCGGGAGCGCTATTGATGAGGGGGTGGTTGACAAATTTATGTTCTTCATATCGCCAAAAATTATAGGTGGAGGGAGAGGAATTGAACGCAAGGCTGTAGAGAGCCTTGAAGATGCTGTAAGGCTTGAGAGGGTAGAGATGCGAGAGGTGGGGGAGGACTTCCTATTAATTGGTTATCCGAGGTTGAACCCTGTGTTGGGGAGAGAGAAGGAGGATAAAAAATGAGGAGAAGGAGAAGCCCTAGGGAAGAAAAAGGTGCAAAGGAGAGGGGGAGGGAGACGAAGGGGGAAATGGAGAATGTGAGGGGGGCTATAAGAGATATACAGACGGGTAAATTTGTTATAGTAGTTGATGACAGGGAGAGGGAGAATGAGGGGGATTTAGTAATAGCGGCTGAGAAGATAAGCCCAGAAGCTGTGAACTTTATGGCAAGATACGGCAGGGGGCTCATCTGCCTTGCCTCAACCCCGGAAAGACTCGACGAGCTAGATATAGAACCCATGGTGCTGGTGAATACGGATAGAAAAGAAACCGCATTTGCTGTGTCCATTGACGCACGAGATGGGGTAACCACCGGGATCTCGGCGTACGACCGGGCGACAACGATACAGAAATTTGTAGACCCTTTAGCAAGGCCGGAGGACTTTACAAAGCCGGGTCATGTCTTTCCCCTAAGAGCGAAGGCAGGAGGTGTGCTTGAGAGGGCAGGACACACAGAGGCTGCTGTGGATCTGGCAAGGCTCGCCGGGCTGTATCCAGCGGGTGTTATTTGTGAGATTATGAAAGAAGATGGAAGCATGGCGAGAATGCAAGACCTTGAGAAATTTGCAAAGAGACACAACATACGCCTAATAAGCATAGAGGAAATAATCAGATATCGAATGAAAATCGGGGACGAAAAACGGGGCGAAGGGAAGCTGATAAGGAGGATTACAGAAACAGATCTGCCTACCAGATATGGGAGATTCAAGATGGTGCTTTACAAATCTGTTATTGACGACAGGGATCACATTGCACTGGTTAAGGGGGCTGTGAGTGGGAAGAAAAATGTCCTGGTTCGCGTCCATTCTGAGTGTCTCACAGGGGACACGTTTAAATCTCTCCGATGTGATTGTGGGGACCAACTGGAGGCAGCTATGAGGATGATAGAGAGAGAGGGGGAGGGGGTGTTGCTGTATATGAGGCAGGAGGGAAGGGGAATCGGGTTGAGAAACAAGATCAGGGCGTATAAACTTCAAGATGCTGGACTTGACACCGTAGAGGCCAACAAAGCACTTGGTTTTGGAGCGGATTTGAGGGATTACGGGATTGGGGCCCAGATACTGGCAGACCTAGGACTCTCAACTATTCGGTTGATGACAAACAACCCTAGAAAGATAGTGGGGCTTGAGGGATATGGTCTTAAGGTGGTGGAAAGGGTGCCGATAATAATAAAACCGAGAAAAGAGAATGAGAGGTATCTGAAGACAAAGGAAGAAAAACTGGGTCACTTGCTGAGATGAACACCAAGGTCAGATTCTTTTGAGATAGCCTCTTTTTTAATCGTGTGTTACTAATATAGTGCGTTCTGTATTCTCTCTTCTGAGAAACTGGGGGTCGCATAATGAAGAGGATAGGATTGGTAGATACTACATTTGCTCGCGTGGATATGGCCTCCCTCGCAGAGAAGGAGATAAGGGAGGGATACGGGGATGTGAGGATCATAAGGAGGACTGTTCCAGGAGTGAAAGACCTCCCTGTAGAGTGCAAGATACTGCTTGATGAGGGGTGCGACATTGTTATGGCGTTTGGAATGCCAGGGAAGAAGGAGATAGACAAGGTATGTGCCCATGAGGCGAGTTTGGGGATAATAGAAGCGCAGTTGATGACAAACAAACACATAATCGAGGTGTTCGTGCACGAAGATGAAGCAGAGAATGAGAAGGAATTGTACCAGATCTGCAGGGACAGGGCAGTAAAACATGCGAGGAACGCAATGAGTCTTTTATTCAACCCCGAAGCGCTCCGAAGAAGGGCTGGGAGTGGGAGAAGACAGGGTGGTGAGGATGTTGGAGGGGTGCATGAGTAGGGGGTGATTTTAATTAAACCATAAATAAAATATACAAAAATGACAAATATTGGAATTGTGGTTTCTGAGTTCAATTATGATATAACCAGCAAGATGCTGGAGAGGGCAAAAGAGCATGCAGAGTTTCTGGGAGCAAGAGTGGTTGAGGTTGTGAACGCTCCCGGGGCATTTGATATGCCACTGGTTGTGGAGAAGCTCCTGAAAAAGAAGAGTGTAGATGCTGTTGTTACGCTCGGGGCAGTGGTTGAGGGAGAAACAAAACATGATGAGGTTGTGATGGGGCAGCTGGCAAGGAAGCTTGTGGACCTGTCATTGGAGTATGGAAAGCCTGTGGCCTTGGGGGTCAGTGGTCCAGGGCAGACAAGGGCACAAGCCATGGCAAGGATAGACTCCTACGCAAAAAGGGCGGTTGAATCGGCTGTGAAGCTGGCAAGGAAGCTGTAAAATGGAAGAGAGTGGGTTTATGATAGGAGAGGCCTTGGTTGGAGAAGGAAACGAGGTCGCACATATTGATCTGCTATTTGGAAAAAAGGACGGAGTGGTAGGACATGCATTCGCCAACGGCCTGACTCAGCTATCGCAAGGGCACACGCCGATACTTGGGGTAATAAGACCGAACCTCATCTCAAAACCTGCGGCATTGGTAATCCCAAAAGTTACGATAAAGAGTCTTGAGGACGCTGACAAAATTTTTGGACCCGCGCAGTCTGCAGTCGCTAAGGCTATAGCGGATGCTGTTCAGGAGGGAATAATACCAAAAGAGTACGCAGAGAGTCATGTGGTGCTGGTTTCTGTCTTTATCCACCCAGAGGCTGTGGACTATGATAAGATATACAGGTATAACTATTCTGCAACTAAGCTGGCTATAAGGAGGGCACTCTCTGGATATCCAGATGTGAAAAGGATAAACTACGAGAAGGATAGGAGCGTGCACCCAATAGCAGGAGTCAAGATGACGCGGCTCTGGAGACCACCATATCTGCAGATAGCCCTTGATGTAGTGGATATGGAGAGAATAAAATGGCTGCTGCAGGAGATCCCAAAAAATGATACAGTGATTCTCGAGGCAGGCACGCCGTTTATCAAAGAACATGGGGTAAAGGGCGTGGAGGAACTGAGGAAGCTTAGGCCGGATACGTTCATTGTGGCTGATTTGAAAACGCTTGATGTCGGGAAGGTGGAGGTAGATCTAGCCTACAACAGGACAGCTGACGCTGTTGTTGTCGCAGGTATGGCTCCGAAGGAGACGATCAATGGGGTTATCTATGAAGCACATCGGTTTGGAATATACGCCTATGTGGATATGATGAATGTAGCTGATCCCAAGGCTGTTTTGAAGGGACTTAAAGAGCTCCCAGACGTGGTGATATTACACAGGAACATTGACTCGGAAAAGAGGCAGGGGGGACAGGTAGAAGATCCACGATGGAAGATAATAAGGGAGATCAAATCAGAGGTTTCAGACAAGCTTCTATTTGCGGTAGCAGGCGGGATAAACCCGAAGACTGCGAGAGAGGCCCTGATAAATGGCGCTGATATACTGATTGTGGGGAGGTACATCACGCAATCCAAGGATCCAGAGAGGTCAGCGCGCGAATTCCTGGGACTGCTGGGGGAGGATACAGATCTGTACAGGACGCATTGGGAGTAGAATGAAAAGGGTACTCTTATACCTTGACACAAACAAGATAGCAAACCCCTTTGATATGCTGCTCGCTGTGGACGCAGATTACGACGTCGTTCTTCCATACTCTGGTATAAATGAGGGGAATGTAGAGTATATAGTACAGAACAGTGTGTTCGCCCGCGGGGAGGAGGGGCTCAGAAACACTGTGATTATGCTCGGAGGGAAGCTGGATGAGGCAGAGATTCTATTCAATAAGCTGAAGAGGATTATGAGAGATCCATTCAGAGTGTCTGTGGTCTTGGATCCGGGAGGAGCATGCACCACAGCTGCTTCTGTAGTAGCGGAGATTGAGAAGGAATCCGGGGGAGTGCGAGGGAAGAAGATCACCATTCTGGCCGGAACCGGGCCAATAGGGCAGGTGTGTGCCCTCTTGCTTAGGAATCTGGGGGCAAGGGTGAGGATCACATCAAGAGATGAAAAAAAGGCAAGGTCGGTCGCATCAAGGCTCTCGGATAAAACAGTGGGGATTGTGGAGGGAGTAAAGGGAGAGAGCAAAGAGGACAGGATAATGGCCTGCGCAGGAAGCGAGGTTGTTATAGCCACTGGAGCAATAGGAGCGCAGCTTTTGGATCTGGAGGACCTAAAAGATGCGAGGATCGTGGCTGATGTGAACGCAGTGCAGCCGTATGGGATAGGAGGTATGAAAGCGCATGGAGGGGAGAGTGGAAATGCGAAACTGATAGGACCGTGCGAGATTGGGGATTTGAAAAACAGAGTGGAGATGGAGATTCTGAAAAGAGCCACTCAAGAGGTGAAGTTCTATGACTACAACGATGCCCTCACGACTGCAAGGGAGCTACTAAGGGGGGGTGCCACAGGGTAGGTTGGAAGGACCAGCTCTTGGCAACTGAGGAGAGAATTGAGGAGAGAGGCCACCAATTGTGGCGGTCAAATTCCCTCCAGGATTTTGCCTATTCTATCCTCAATGCCAAAGACCATGAAGTGGACACCGCCAAATCCCTCTGCCTTCGCCTCTTGTATTATCCTGCGGGCTAGGGAGATGCCATCCTCTGCGCTCCTTATTGACCTTGCTATTCTCTCTGGGACTACAAGGCCGGGAATGTTTTTATTCAGGTAGTCTGCCATACCGGGGAGGAGAGGAAGAACCCCGACCAGGATCCTTTTCTTGTTTTTTCTCACGATTGGACTATCAAGAAGATCTAGATCAAAGACCAGCTGGGTCTGTACAAAGTCTACATACTTCAGCTTCTTGCCCAATTTTATCCTCTCTGGTTCGTTTGGCTCAGCTGCGGGGTTGTAGGCCCCCCCGACAAACATCTCGAATCCGGGATACTTCCTTGGCATCTCCCTCTTTATAAAGCGTATCAGACTCACAGAGTCGAACTCATAGACAGGCTTGCTCTCCTTTGGATAGTCCCCTGTCAGTGCCAGAACGGTGTCGATTCCCAGCAGTTTTGCACCCAGAAGATCGCTCGCTATAGCTGTTCTGTTTCTGTCCCTGGCGCATAGCTGGAGAACTGGATCATAACCGCTAGTCTTTAGCATATATGATGCAACCAAAGATGAGACCTGGGGCCTTCCAAGGGGCGAATCAATAACGTTTATTGCATCCACATAGGGCCTGAGCTTCTCAGCCTTCTCAAGAAATGATTCAGACACCGCTGCCCTTGGCTCCACCTCGCCAGTTATAACAAACCGCTTTCCCAGATTTTTTACAAAGCTCATAGCTCCCTCCTCAGACTATCCGGATTTTTCTCCCACGCAGCCACGAAGATGCACTTCTTGTCTGGATAAACCTCACACCTGCCCTCTCTATAACCCCCACAGGGGCCGTTTTTGAGAAACTTTGGACAGCCAGCCACCACCTCAAGCTCTTTCTCAGAAGAATTATCAGACGCTTTCATAAGAGTATTCATAGAGAATTAGTAATAGGAAGGTAAATAAAGAAAAACAGAAAAATATTACTAGGAGGAATAATCTCTATTCCTTTATGTGGATACAACCAACGGGACAGACCTCAGCAGCCTCCTTGTTGCACCCAAGCTCTTCCAACTCTGTTTGCTTTGGATGAGCCTTGCCATCCGGGCCCATCTCCCAGTTATCACACACGGCAGTACAAGCCCCACAGCCGATGCAGTCTTCTACTATGTGTTCAATCTTTGCCATTTTACCTCCTGATCTTGCATTATTTTGCACCTTGGTAATTAAAAGCCTTTTATTCTATGTTTCCTTATTATTTCGCTTTTTCCTCAAAAGATGGTACTGCAAGAGATATTGGGCATATTCAGACAGATAGCGTCCGAGCTGGCCAAATATGTGGATATAGTATATGCGGTGTGGGTTATCGCTGTTACCTTCCTGATCGGAAAAACAATAATGTATGTGTTTAAGAGAAGGGTCAAGGTAAAGGAGAAGGAGGGGGAGACCAGCCTCCACGGAAGCATACTAAGCAAAATAAGTATCCCGTTCTACCTTACAGTCGGTGTGGTAAGCCTCTACTACGCAGCAGAGGAGCTAACCGCTCTTGCACCATATATAGGGACTCTCAACAAGGTATTCGCTGTGATTATCACCCTGCTTGGTGCGTATATATTCCATCAGACGGTTGTTGCGATTGTCTCATGGTACGGCACAAGAGGAGGAGGAAGGGTGAGGATCGGGGAGACCTCCCTCATGGGGCTGAAAAACTTTATGAATATCTTTATATATGGCATTGCGCTTGTACTAATCCTGAACCAGTTTGGTATTGAGATAGGGCCGCTCCTGGCAAGCCTTGGGATTGGAGGTCTTGCGATAGCCCTAGCGCTGCAGCCAACCCTCTCTAACTACTTCGCAGGCATGTACATCGCATCGGACAAAACCATCAGGATTGGAGATTATGTTGAATTAGATGAGGAGAGGAGGGGGTATGTAGAGAGGATGACATGGAGGACTGTGTGGATAAGAACACTCACAAACAATATGATAGTTATACCGAACTCGAAACTGGCTGAATCCGTGATAGTGAATTACAGCCAGCCGAGGCAGGCTGTTTTGATAAAGGTGCCAGTAGGGGTGTCATACGACAGTGATCTGGAGAAAGTGGAGAGGGTAACGCTTAGGATAGCAAAGAAGATATTAAAAAAAACGAATGCGGGGGTTGAGGGGGAGGAGCCGTTTGTGAGGTTTAGGGAGTTTGGGGATTCAAATATAAAGTTTATGGTATATTTTAAGGTGAAGCGGTGGGAGAGGAGGTACGAGGTTGTGGATGAATTCATAAAGGCACTCAAGAAGGAATTTGACAAAAACAGAATAGAGATCTCATATCCATCCAGAAACGTGTATATGAGGAAATAAGCTGGAGCGGATTTTTAACAGAGTAACTACAAACTACCTTATGAATTTCTACGACTATGACAAACTGCTGGAGGAGGCCTATGAGCAGCTTCCAGAAGTAATGAAGAAGACCTCCAGATTTGATGTGCCCGAGGTGAATGTATTCTTTGAAGGAAACAAGACTGTTTTGAGAAATTTTAGCCAAGTGGCAAAGGCCCTAAACCGAGATGAAAAGCACCTCCAGAAGTTCCTTACAAAAGAGCTTGGTGCATATTCTCTCGTATCTGGAGACCGTCTGGTGTTTAACAAAAAGCTGTTCGGAAAGAAGATTGGCGAGGCTGTAAAGAGGTATATAAGCGAGTATGTGCTGTGTCCCCAGTGCGGAAAGCCAGACACCAGATTCAGCACGCTGGAGGGAGTCAAGATCCTAAAGTGTGAGGCCTGCGGAGCATGGAAACCTCTGAAAAGCATATAAGCGTAAGGGTGTATGAAACCGAGAAGGGGAGAGTTGTGGCAGCCTGCGACAGGGAGCTTATAGGAAAAATGCTGAGGGAGGGAGAGATGCGACTTGAGATTAAGAGGGAGTTCTATTTTGAGAAGTTTGTTAGTAGTGAGGAGTTGGCAGAGCTTATAGAGGGGTGCTTTACCGCAAACCTGGTTGGGGAGAGAACCACCAGTGCATATTGCGATATAAATCCAGATGCAAGGAGGAGCATAATCAGTGTGGAGGGGGTGCCGCACATGCAGATATTTCTTCTTTAGGATTCATAGCCACTTTAGGTAACCCCTTTTCTCCAGCCACTCTATCTGAGGCTTGCTGTAAGTCATGAGCAAGTCTCCCCTCTCATTCTCCTGAACGGTCCAGGGCTCTATAAGGACTATGTCTCCCTCCTTGGTCCATATCCTCTGCCTCACTCTCCCCGGAATCCTGCATATCCGCACATATCCATCGCTGCACCGAACCTTGGACCTGCGGTTCCCTAGCCTCTCCTCTATGACCCCTAACACCTGCCTGCCCTTCGGGGTTCTGACCCTTACTGGCTCTTCCTCCATAATCCTAATTGATACTACACGCATATAAACAGCCGCATTCCCTCACAACCGAACCACGTAGTAAAAACGCCTCTTTTCTTTGCTCTTCTGTCGGTCCACGCCTATCAGCTTGGTGCTCCTCCCAACATGGTAGGGGGAAGAGCGCACCTCTCCCCCCCCATGCCTAAGAATCCTCTTTACCACCCTCTCTGCGACCTTCTTCCCTCCTATGTATATATCATAGCCTCCATGCAGAGTTTTGATGTCCCCTATAAACGCCATTGGATCCTTATCCTCTCCCACCCATCTTGAAATGAGCTCAAGCATCTCATCGCCGATATCTCCCCTCAGCTGCACAACCGCCTCGTAGTATCCTCCCGCCATTCTGCTACACCTTGGGCACAGAGTATCTTTAAACCGCACCACACACCTCCGGTTCTTCTCACTGTTCCCAAATAGCACCCGCACAAGCGCAATGTAGTCTCCCCGTTCCCTCCGAATCTCAACAACAACACTGGCAAGTTTATCTATTTTCTGGATGTTTATCTTTAGAGACCTTTTTACAATCTTCTCAACTGCCTCCTCTTCTTCCATCCCCACCCACTTACCGCCGATCAGATACCTCCCACAGTGAGGGCACCGAGAAGCTTCCAGAAGGCTCGGCAGCCGTATCACTAGGTTCTTTTTTAGATAGCACTCAGAACAAAAAACCCCTACTTCGGATTTTTTGCCACATATAGGACACACCATAGAGACTTCCCTCTTTCTATTAAACCGCGTACCTGCTCCTGAGACCAAACCATGCGGCAGAGAATACAAGCATGAACACACCGATATATGAGATATTCACACTCCCCGCCATAATTCCACCCCATATCAAAAGCAGTCCCCCGACAGTGCCAAAGAACGCGCTCCACTTGCTGTAATCCCGTGTCTTTTGCGCTGAGAGAAGAACAAGCGCGGATCCGAATAGCAAGAGGAGCATGCCAAAGCTGACAACGTCCGCGCTCGGTCGGCAGGGAAGAAGAATCGCTATAAAAACAAAAAACAAACCAGATATCATCGTGAGGAGTCCCGTGATAAAGTAGGCGTGCCTGAGATAGAGCTCTTTCATAGTGTGCTCCTCTGTAATGACCCCGTAAAAGAAGAGCAGACCACCAATCCACACCAGCACCATGCCATAGAATTCTGGCGATAGGTCAGTATTTACAAGAGTGACCATAAGCGAGAGGACAGAAGCCCCTATTGCCAGCAGTATAATGCCTATGGCTATGAAAACGGTCTTTGAGATTCCTCCCAAAGGCCTTACCCTGCCTCGTGCAAAGTCCATTGTTTAATAAATGTGTAGAGCTTTAAAAAAGCGAATGTCAAGAATTGACCCACCGTCATCGGTTGACCCTTATATATTCCTCCTCTGCAAAATGGAGAGCTGCTGGAACAATGAGACTGTGGGGGGGAGGGCCGAGATCTGCTCTCCGTAGCTCTGAAGCCGGCGCGTATTTTATGGCTGGATTTGAGCCCAAACGGGCCAAACCTATGCAATTGGTTTCCGGAGTGAAAATTCCAGCCTTCTCCTTGCTCTCTATCTCAAGAAGCAGGTCAATGGCCTCTGGTACTGTCATGTACCTTTCCCTGTCCTTTACATCGAGGAGGAGTAGGGTATGGGCTGAAATTGAGAGGTTCTGCTTTAGGATGAGGTAGGGAGTGTGGGGGAAAAAGTTCTTCTCAGGATACACAACAGTCGCAACCCTCCCAAATTTATATATTTGAAGCCCGGTCTCGGCTATTGCAGATATGATGGAGGACGAATGGATTACTCGCGTTTCTAGGCCGCTTTTCCTGGCCTCTAAGAGCACAGACGAGTGCGTCGTGGCTACAAGGGGATCCCCTGGGACCAGAACAGCCACTGTTTTTTCTCCTGCCTCTTTGATTATATCTGGAAGATTCTCTTCCAGATCAGAGCGCTGGAGATGGACTATTGGCCTTCCTATAGCTCTTCCAGCTTCTCTATCCTACCACGCCAGGGAGAGGTATAGGTTTCTATATAAACAACATCGCTGTTCTTCGCCGCTTTCACTCCCCTTAGGGAGATGTCCTCTTCGTCATAAAGACCTAGACCGATAAGATAGAGCATTTTAATTTGAAATTCCTTAATTAACAGCAAGATGGATTTAAAGAAGTACATCCGGGACGTTCCGGACTTCCCGAAAAAGGGAATATTATTTAAGGACATAACCCCGCTCCTTCAAAGCCCTAAAGCCTTCCCAGATGCAATAGAGCAGATGTACGAGAGAGCGAAGGGCAAGAGGGTGGATTATGTGGTGTCTATGGAGGCGCGCGGGTTTATCTTCGGAGCTCCGCTAGCGATAAGACTCGGCGCAGGGTTTGTGCCAATAAGAAAACCAGGAAAGCTGCCCTATCGTGTGGTAGAGGAGAGCTATATGAAGGAGTATGGAGAGGACAAACTCTGTATGCACGAAGATGCTATAAAGCCAGGGAGCAGGGTGTTAATTGTAGATGATCTTCTCGCCACAGGGGGGACCGTCGAAGCCGCCTGCAGGCTGGTAGAGAGGATGGGAGGGGAGGTGGTCGGCACCTTGTTCCTAATCGAGCTGACATTCCTAAAGGGGAGAGAAAGGTTGGCGGGATATGATGTTGAGGCTCTAATCAAATTTTAGTTATACGTGTGCATTCTCCATGGCACTTCCACAACTGCAGGATCGCTTTTCTGGCATATCTGCCACTATATCTCTGATCAGGGATTTGACCCTCTCGTTGTTCTCCCTGAATATCCGAACGACCTCCTCTGTGGTTACCGGCTTTACGTTTGGGTAGCCCTCCAGACCTGCATCATAGTCTGTGATCAGA
>JAOZPI010000013.1 GCA_029932835.1 archaeon
CCCCCCCCCCCCCCCCCCCCCCCCCCCCCCCCCCCCCCCCCCCCCCCCCCGCCCACTCATCAGGGTTGGGTATAACACCACCCTCTTCAACGACACAGCAACAGCAGGATCCGGGAGATACTACTTCCCAGTCATAGATGGAATAATAAACCACTATTCGTCCTTCTACATACCAGGTGAGCTTCAAGAGATGCATGTTCACCTCGCTTTTGACAACAACCATACTACCTTTTTTAGAATAGGGGGAACGCTGGTCTATAACTCGACGGGTAACGATTCCACGCAGGTCGTGGATCTGGATGATGACTACTTGAGGGAAAAGCTGGACTATGGAGAATTGAGCCATAAGACTGTTCCGCTGAGATTGGGAACCAGCAATATAACAGAGGTTGCAGAAGAGGGAAACGCTGACGTCATACTCATAACAGACTTGTCAGGGAGTATGAGATGGAGGATAGGGTCTGACTCTGGAACAGGGGTTGTGAGGGGATGTGACGATCCGAACCTCTATAATAGCGATACCAGGCGCATCAGCCTTGCCAAATGCCTTGACAAACAATTTGTGAATATCATATTGAATGGAACCGGCAACCGTGTTGGGTTGGTAGGCTTCAACAGCAGGGCTTATGTGTCTCATTCTCTAAGCTCCGACAATGAATCACTGATAACCCACATAAACAATTACCCGAACAGTCCGTCCGGGGGAACATGCATCTGTTGTGCCATAAATAGAGCGTACAACATGCTGAACTCTGACTCTTCTCCGGACAGGAATAAGTATATAATTGTTATGAGCGATGGTATAACAGGGTATTGCTGCGGGAGGACAGGCTGGTGGTGGTGGGCACACTGCTATTCGCATGGTACCAGCACTAGTGGGAGATACTTAGATTGCTCTGGTGGTTCAGGGGATTGTGCAGGGTCCCAGTGCGACGGCGCTATAGAGAATGCCGTCTGGGCTTCACAACGAGCACACGACAACCTTGGAGTGACGCTAAACTCTGTTGGTTTTGGTCCGGTATCATCCTGTCCAAATGGAAATTATACCCTCCATCAGGTAGCTGAAGTCGGAAATGGATCCTATTGCTCCAGCACCGATCCACACGATCTAGAGAACTGCTACGTCCAGTTCGCAGAGGATATTGTAGAAGCATCGATCCATTCACAGGTCGTGAACCTTACCGGCTCGCCCACCAATTCCCATCTCTACAGCAGTTACATAGATTATACATACACCCCAACGCCCCCAGAGCTCGGATATGGAGAGATCTTCCTGACCTATGACACAGAGAGATTTAATGACAACACCACCTGCCTTGGAAGCTTCCTTATTCCCTCCTCGGCAACTGTTACAGACTTGAAGGTTACTTCATACTCCTCAGAACATTGGACAGACTATGCCCATATACACAACGGATATGGCACATATGTAGCGTATCGGTTGAGTGATTATGGAGACAACTACTTTGATCTCGGTGATCCGTATATTGTGAATATTCCAGCGGAGTATGTGGAGTCTGGTGCAAATAACACAGTGCGAGTTACAACAGGGGACTCTCCAGACAACGCCACCTCGTGTTCCGTGGACAACCGGGCTATAATTACTATCAGGATAGCCGGGTCGACACCATACGGAGAGGTTTTTCCTGAGGCGGAGGGATGCAACTGGAGGATTGAATTTTCAGATGGGAGCTACCTGGAGACTCCGGTGCCGGAATCGTATAGTGGGGGGGGAAGGTGTTCATATACTGCAGGGAATATCTCATACACAACAGGGGACGCAGTAGCTGATGCAACGCTAAGACTACTGCAGGTGTTGGACCTAGATGACGATGGGAAGGTGGATATAAAATTTGAGGCAAATCAGATACAACTGGACACGACGAGCGTTGGGGGAGTGAGGTCCTTGTGGGGTCCTGCCAGGATCAAGCTGGTTGTATGGATGTAACCAAAAATGGACAAGACAAACTGGGTATATAAGAGGGGGGGATACCTCTACACTGTGTCAATAATTATGCTGATGATTCCACTTGTCTTCCTCGTCGTATTCTACACCACTATGTCGCAGAGCCCCTTGAAGGATACTGCAGCCCGGGTGCGCTGCGACGAGCTGTATTTTATCGTTCAGGATATAGACCACGACCTAGAAAGAGCCATGTTAATATTCGGCCGCAGGGCGGCTGTTTATGCAATAAATGATGTAGTAAGCAACAACAGGACGCTCGGAAACTACACCTTTCACAACTGCACTGATTTTATCTTTGATGGAAACGGCTCTGAGGCTGCAATTGCTGAACTTGTCTTATGTGGGACGCTGTATGGAGAAAACGTCACCTATATGACAAATCACACCCTCCCTGTGTGGATAAGCAGAATAGACGAAGACGCCGAAGAGATGGGTTATCAGATGCAGATATCTGTCATCAATTTCAGTGTGGTCCCCCACGATGCATGGAACTTTGCACTCATACTAACAGCCAAACTGGAAATCAGCGACAGAGGGGGGGTGTGTTATTATTCAGGGAACCCATTCATTGTAACATCACTCGCCAGCATTATTGGACTGGAAGATCCGCTTTATCCGGTCCGCACGAACAACAGGGTTAGCAAATACATAACCCAATGCGATCCAAACCTGACAATAGACTCCTTAGCAGGATGTAGTAGGGAGGATTGGGGAAACCAGAGCGCGACAGGCCATATAGTCTTCTATTCCAGTATCAAGGATGACCCCGGACTTGCTGGATTTTGTTCTGGGACAGAGGATGTAAGCAACAAGGTTTTGGTATTGGATATGGACTTCACATCCTGCTCTGGAGGGGAGTATGACTGCTTTAATATATCTAATGAAAATCACTTGGCTGCGGTTATTGAGTACGCCAACAACGATCCGGATAGTAGTTTTATTAGAAACTGCAGTGTTACGATTCCGTGGATTTCTGCCACAGGAAAGATGGACAATGAAACACTATATGGGAGTGGATATGAGAGAGATCCGAACTGCGCAAACTCAAGCATAGCAACAGGGGCGTGTGTGATTGTAAGGAACATACCAAGCTGTGATGTGCACCAGGTCCTTATGAGTTATAACAATAACGGGGTGAACACGTCATGTTATGTGGTTAGTAATGTCTCTGGGTACACCTCTTGTTCCCCTTTACACCCAAACGGCCCTTCCTTCTTTGACCGCCTAGACGGGAGATTAAGCCTCTCAGAGAGGTATGTAGAGCAGGCGGAGTACTACTTCTCCAATAAGTACATAGGGATAGAAAGCCTTATAAGTCCATACGAATTAGAGGGGTATGGTATCACGCCGGCACAAAACAGGAGCTGGATTGATTACCTCTATTGGTCCAATGCAAGCGGGTGCCCAGTGTCTACGATATGCCAAAGCGGGAGCTACGAGTTTAGTTTAGACTGCCAACACGCTTATCTCTACGGCTTGGATACTTCCTGCACAAACGCCTCTGGCGTTCATCCTGTCTCCACCATCACGTCTCCTGAAAATGACACTATGTTTTATAACTGCCCCACCCTCTACATCAATGGCAGTGCAGACGACTGCGATGGGGAGATCACATCTGTAGAGTTGTCCATAAACGGGGAGTTATATGACACCAACTGGGACGGAATGTGGTGGAACTACACACTATATCCAACTGAGACAAATAAATACGTACTGCGTTCTGTTGCTATAGACAACGACGGCCTTCAAGAAGAAACCCCTGCATATACAACCGTGTTCATCCTCAACTGCAGCAGCGGGGACAACACACGGCCTCCCGCACCAGATCTTTACTCACCAACTAATGGGACTGGAACCACCACCCTCCCAGATCTATTTTGGAGCGAGGTGTCAGATAGTAGTGGAATATACAGATATCAGATCGTTGTAGATGAAGAACCCGCAGACTGGATAGACCCGCAGGTAAACGATTACTCATGGAGCACGTCCTACACACCATCTACAGAGCTAGACGGGAATAGGTGGTACAGATGGAAGGTGAGAGCACAGGACAATTCAGGGAACTGGGGAGACTGGAGCACAGAGTGGGTCTTCAAAACGAGCGCATAGGCATAGAAAAGTGCAGATTGCGATCTTCAAAGTGTTGAACTATTAATTATTTATTGCCAGATCTTCTATTTTTATATTAGGTCCTCTTTAGCTTCGGTAGGGAAGTATTTAAACGAGGAAGCACACAAACGGAAATGGGAGGAAAGGGAGAAAAGGGGGAAAAAGAAATTGAAGAAAAGGTAAAAAGTGGGATAAGAGAGCTAGATGAATTGTTCAATGGTGGCCTTCCAAGAGGATCTATAATACTTGTTTTGGGAGAGCCGGGGACAAGCAAAACTACCATAATTCGGAATTTTGTATACAAGGGTGCCTCTGAGGGGGAGAAAGGAATCTATATTCTGACCAATAAACCCATAGAACATGTAATATCACATATGAGGCTCCTCGGGTGGGATATTGAGGGAAGCGACATGATAAGGTTTATCTTATATGCAGGCCTTGTTATAAAGAGAAACAAGCTGCTTGTGGGGAACTTTGATGACCTTGTAGATGTGGCCTACAACTGCGAGAGGGTGCTCTCATCATTCCACCTAGGGCCGGGAGACAATGTTAGGATTGTTATGGAGGAGCTCTCTCACCTCTTTCTGATGAATAACAAGGAGGTTGTGTTTAAGTTTCTCCACCGCCTCTTTCAGATAATCAGACAGCATAATGCAACAGCTTTGTTGGAGGTACAAAAGGGAATGCTAGACCCAGAGCTGATAGTTGCCCTAGAGTCTATAACCGATGGGAGCATAGAGACCAAGAGGGAGAACCACTCGCGGTTTCTTAGGGTCTCCCGGCTGGAGGGCTATGATATTGAGCCAGAGTGGGTGGAGTACAGATTGGAGATACCGGATAACCCTCAGCACCACATGGCAAAAAGTTTGAGCGATTGGGAGAAGCTGCTTCGTGAGAGGGATGAGGAGGAGGATAAGAAACAGGTAAAGCGACTATTAAAAGACATCAGGAGGGGAATGCGGGAAGAAACTAAAAAGAGATTGCTGGGTTGGTAAGTGAGACGTTTTTATTGTTCGTATCCTTTATATGAGCCAGAGATGAAAAACCTAAAAGAGTTCTTGGCTTATTTGAAACGAGTCCCGAGAGACTTCATCGTTCTTATAAACGTCAGGGCTGAGGATTATCTAAAGACCAACATTGCGGTCTTGAAAACGATAGTCAATGACGAAGGACTCCCTGGCGTATATATCACTGTGAATAAACCCTACAGGACTATGGAGAGGGTGCTACAAGAGAATGGCATAAAAACAGATAAGATATATTTTATAGACTGCATAACGAAGACAGCGGGAGGGGACACAAAAGATGGGGGAAAGCACGTCTTTTATTTGGACTCCGCCCAAAACCTCACTGGACTCGGACTGGCTATGAGCGAAATGATACAGAGTATACCCTCAAAAGACAAATTTTTATTTTTGGATTCCCTCTCTACTCTGCTCTTATACCACAACTACGGAACAGTCGCAAAATTCAGTCATTTTCTTACGGCAAGAATGCGGAACTGGGGCCTGCGGGGGATCTTTGTCTCTATTGAGAGGGAAACAGATCCAAAGCTCATAGACCAACTGGCCCAGTTTTGTGATGTTGTTGTAGACTTGAACAAGGGAGGGAAAAGGGATGGATAGCAGTGTATTTTATGTGATGGCAGCCATCGTAGTGGCTTGTGCCTTTTCAATTATAAGGGGGATAAGGGGGAGCAAAAGCATAACAGACCCGCTAATACGGCACTTGTTTAGGTATATAAATTCCATGGTTCTTGCGATCTTGGCGCTCTCTTTTTCCCTTATCTTAGAGACCTACACAATATCCGCGTCTCTGCAGAACAACCAAGTGCAGTTGTTTGATATTATGTCTTACATTCTTTTGATATCAGTATTCATTTTGGTCCTCGGATCGATGCTGGTGATTAGGAGAATTTCAGATATTTATGGTTTTAAGGTCAAAGAATAGGGCAGAGGGGATACAAGATGGACAAAGCGGGAAATAGGGGAAGGGAGATCAAAAAACCAGAGTATCTGCCGACCTATGTGTCGGATTTTGATAAGATGATAGAGGCCGGAGGTATAGAAAGGGGAAGCACAATTCTCCTCTCCGGTGGATGCGGAAGTGGAAAGTCCATGTTTGCAACGCAGTCGGCATACAACGCAGCCAAGAGGGGAGAAAAAGTCGTCTATTTCTCTTTCGATGAGGATCCAGAGGTTATAAAGAGGAGGGTGTACAATAGCTTTGGTTGGGACCTGTACGCCTTGGAGAGCGAGGGGAAGCTGTTTATGCAGAAGGTAGACCCGTATGACATATCTCGCTCTATTGAGAGAATCGTACGAGGGAGGGTGTTGGACAGCGTCGTCAAGAGTGTTGGGCATACGCCACCCCCATCAGAGGAGGTAACGATGCCATTTCATCCAGATAGAGTAATAATAGATTCCCTCTCTGCCCTTTCCATCGCATCCTCTGACGAGCAGAAATACCGCGCGTATTTGAAGGTTCTGTTTGATTCTCTCCGCTCCTACAACTCAGTCAATATGGTAATAACAGAAACAGAGCAAGTTCCGGAAAGATATAGCAGGAGTGGGATAGAGGAGTTCCTTGTGGACGGGGTTGTGGTCTTTTATAACATCCGAAGGGAGGCCGTAAGAACACGTGCCATAGAGATCCTGAAACTCCGATTTTCGGACCATATGAAGAAGCTAGTGCCGTTTAAGATAACAGATAGGGGAATTGTTGTATATCTGGAAGAGCAGGTATTCTAGGATGGAAGGAGACGTATCAACCGCTATGGACAAACTGGTAGGATTGCTAGAGCAGAGAGATAAAATCAAAGTAAGTGATGCAGCCAAAGAATTGGGGACAGATAAGGAGCACATAGAGGACTGGGCAAAGATGCTGGAAAGGGCTGGTATTGTGGAGATACACTACTCTGTCGTTGGAGGAGCAAGCCTGAAGAGGGGATCAAAATTTGATGAGATTTTGAAGCAGAGAGGGGGGGGTGGAAAGCCACAACCACAGGGTAAGGAGGGAGAAGAGAAAACAAAGGAGCATGGGGGGAGAACACCAAGAGGGGAGAAGGGAAAGTACCTGCTGATCAGAAGCGGAAAGGATTCGGGGATTGGTGGACTTGAGGACGAGCTAGAGATGCTAGAGGAGGAAGAAAAGAGGATAGTTGAATACACAAATATGCTTGAAACAGAGGAGAAAAGGCTCGGACAATACATCCAAGATCTAAGATCGCTCCTGAAAGAGGTAAAAAGAAGAAGGGGAGAGGTCATAAAAGCCGAAAAGAATGGCGAATGAGGGAAAGGAAGAGGAGTATCAAACAAACTGCGGGAAGATCCCGGTGAGGGTTAGAATAAGAGATACAGGGGACTATGTCCTACACTATGAGATAGATATACCAAAGATTAGTCCAACCACTAGGGTTATCCTGGACAATGTGAAGGGAAGGCTGGTAGAAGATGTGGAGATAGAGGCCAGGGAGATATTAGATTCTAGGCTCTTCAACGAACTAAAGGAGAAGTTTAGAGCAGATGCGGAGAAGGCTCTCAAAAAAGAGCTTCCCAGCATGAAGGAAAATGTAAGGGAAATGCTATCTTCTATGATAGTGAACGAGATGATCGGGTTGGGGACACTTGAGTTATTCCTTGCTGATGACAACCTTGAAGAGATTGTGGTAAACAGCGGAACGGAGCCTGTGTGGGTGTACAGCAAGAAATACGGCTGGCTAAAATCCAATATAACCCTCGGAAGCGAAGAAGAAGTGCAAAATCTAGCCTCTCGGATCGCTAGACAGGTAAGCAGGGAGATAACATCCTCAGAGCCCTTGCTGGACGCGCACCTGGTATCAGGGGATAGGGTAAACGCCACCCTGTTTCCGATATCAACAGCCGGGAATACCATAACCATAAGGAGGTTCAGCCGGATTCCATGGACTATCGTGCATCTGATGGACCCAAAAATAAAGACAATACAGCGGGATATCGCAGCGTTTTTGTGGTTGGCGTTTGAGTACGAGCTTTCTACAGTGATAGCAGGAGGAACTGCATCTGGAAAAACGACGCTTCTCAACGCCCTCATGCCCTTTATTCCCCCAAATCACCGAGTTGTTTCTATTGAGGATACAAGAGAGCTTAATCTTCCCTCTTTCCTGCATTGGGTACCCCTAAACACGCGACCGCCAAACCCAAGGGGGGAGGGAGGTATCACAATGTTAGACCTGATGGAGAATTCCCTAAGGATGAGGCCTGATCGAATTGTTATTGGTGAGGTCCGGAGGAGGAGGGAAGCGGAGGTGATGTTTGAGGCTATGCATACAGGGCACTCAGTCTATGGGACCTTCCACGCAGAAAGGGCTTATCAGGTCGTCAAGAGACTGACAAACCCCCCTATGGACATTCCGAAAACCGTGCTGGAGTCCCTAGAGCTCATAGTAGTGCAGTATAGAAACCGGAGGACTGGGGGCAGAAGAACATTTGAGGTAGCTGAGATCATGGTAACAGAAGGAGAAGAACCAGAACTGAACATATTATACGCATGGGACGCCAAATCCGATACAATAAAGCAGGTAAATAAGAGCAAGAGGATTATGGATGAGGTGGAAATGCACACAGGCCTATCAAAAGCAGAGATAAGCAAAGACCTTAAGGAGAAGGAAGAGGTTCTATCATGGATGATGGAAAAGGACATACGGGATGTGGATTCAGTCGGTATGGTGGTCTCAGAATACTACCGCGATAAAGACAGGATCTTGGATATCGTGAGGAGCCATGGGGATTACAAGGAGATACTAACAGCAGCCCCAAAAGTGCCCCAACAGTAGAGAGAGCAGCCAACAGTAGAAGAACCAGATTTTTAACCACGCTACTGGTAAATTAATAATGCCCTCCTCCTTTGAATCAGAGAGGCTCCAGAACACATCTAAATCCTTTATAGGGATAGCACAAAGGCTGGAAAAACTCGTGCCAAATCTGGAGTGGAACCTGGAAAGAGCAGGGATACACGTTGATCCCCTTGTTTATATCTCTATTGTTGTATACATCGCCTTTTCTGTTGGCCTAGCAACATTTGCAGGGATTGCCCTCCCAGCCTACATGATGAATAAAATTGAGACGGGACTGCCGCTTGCTGTTATAACATCCGTTGCTCTCTCTGTTTTTATGGTGTTTTATATGCTTATAATGCCGAAGGCCAAGATAAAGAAGAGAGCAGCGCTCATAGAGAGGAATCTGGGATATGCATTAAAGGATCTAGAGATCCAAACCGGGGCAGGGATACCTATATTTGATGCAATAGTGCATGTAGCTAATGGGGGATATGGAGAATGCTCCGAGGAATTTCAGCAGGTTATAAGGAGGGTGGAGAGCGGAGACTCTGTTATAAAGGCCCTGGATGAGGTTGGTATGCATACTGCCTCGCCGTTTCTGAGGAGGATAATATGGCAGATAGTAAACAGCATGTACGCAGGCTCTGATGTAAGTGTGGCCCTAAAGTCGATAAGTGACGACCTGACGAAAGAAAAGGAGACGCGAATCAAGTCCTATGGGCAGGAGATGAACCTCTGGTCTCTTATGTACATGCTGATGGTGATTGTGCTCCCCTCACAGGGAATCACGCTGCTTATAATACTCTCCTCTCTTGTGAATATCTTTGAGAGCCTCGATAAGACCCTTATCTTTGGAGGAATCCTTGTGTTCATGTTTATATTCCAGTTTATGCTGATCGGTATCATAAAGAACAAACGGCCTATTGTGTAAAAATGAGGTGGATAAAGAGGGGAAAAGGGAAAAAAACAAATAAGGAAAGAGAAGCAAAGAGGGGGGGAGGGGGAAAGAAAGAGACAGATCTACAAAAGAAACCCGCCTCTCCTATGGTGGCCCCGATGAAGTCCACATCCCCAATAGACACCAAAACGTCCGCAAGAGCGGAATTAATAAAGAAGATTATGGAAGAGCAGGAAGAGATTGAAAAGAAGGAGGAGAAGAGGCGACATATTAGAAACCCAATCAAATGGGCAGGACAGAAGATAGAAAGGGGGATTTCCAAATTTTCGCACGCCGTGCTTGTGGCATTTGCTACTGTTCTTTCCATTCCAATCACCTTGGCGAGACTGAGCGCACAGGTGGTGGGATCTATATTTTCCGGAATATCGCACCGTATGGGAAGATTCTCTCCGCTTGGGTGGAAAAAGAGGATAAACCAACTCGTTGTGTACAGTGGAGTAAATAAAACACAGGAGGAGATTACGGGAATTACGGTTATGGGGGGGTTCTCAGTTGGGATTCTCGTTCTTCTGGGGGGGGTATTCCTGGCGGGAGTGGATCTATTATTTGCAGTGGTATTGTCTCTATTGTCGTTTGCTTGTGTGTGGATCGGCGTTTATTTTGTCCTAAATCTGATGGCAGATAAACGAACAGAGGAGGTCGAAGGAACGCTCCCAGACGTGCTACAGATAATAAGTTCCAATATAGCTGCTGGGATGACCCCCTACAACGCCTTGTGGGTTTCAGCAAGAAAGGAATTCGGAGCTCTTGCAGAGGAGATAAAAATAGCACAAAAGGAAACTCTTGGAGGGAAACCCTTTTCAGAGGCTCTAACAGATATGGGGAAGAGGGTAAGATCCCATGTCCTCCAGAGGAGTGTCAGGCTACTGATTCAGGGTATGAACGCTGGGGGGGAGTTACCACATATATTGCAGGGTATAGGAGATGACCTAAGGCAGATGAGACTGCTTCAAAAGGAGATGGCTGCTAATACCATGTCTTATATGCTTTTTATTCTGTTTGGAATGTTATTGGGGGCACCGCTCCTGTTCTCTGTATCCATAGAATTTGTGGACATTATAAACAAGTTCCAACCTGAAGACATAGGGAGCAGTGCAGCCACACAACAGGCAACAATCCCAGGATTGGGAGGCATACACGGAGGTGGAATGATGTCTCTTGGTACGAGTAGCTGTCCAAGGGACTTTGACGATGATGGAATTCCTGACAAATGGGAGAAACAACACGGCCTGAATCCAAAGAATAAGAGCGATGCTATGTCTATAGACCCTGAAAGCGGAAAAGTCTACATAGAGGAATACAGGGAAAGCGCACCACCGCTCCCCCCCTCGTGTATTACTCCGTCATATCTCTCTATCTTTGCGATGATTGCCTTGGGCAGCGTGTCTTTCTTTGGTTCTATCCTCATAGGGCTTATAAGGAGTGGCAAGCAGATAGCGGGATTGAAACTCGCACCGCTTCTGGTCCCGGGAACCTGGGCTATGTTCTGGCTAATGAGTTCGGGCATGAAGATGTTCTTTGGATCCCTGTTTGGGGGATAAAGAGAATCAGAACCTCTCTCCAGTTATGCGCTCAAAGAGATCTACGTAAAGCTGACGCGTCTTTTCTACCATTTCTTCTGAGAGAGGGGGTATGCCGACCTGGGGGGCACCGTCTCTCCTTAACTGGTCCAAAAAATCCTTATAGGAAAAACTCCTGCTACAGACAGGGCAGGTATAGAGGACCTCCTCCTCATACCACTTCCTCACAAATTCCTTTGAGATTTCAACGATATTGCCCTTGTTGTATTCCTCTGCATCCCACCACCTGTCCTCATCGGCAGTTCCAAATGTGTCAATGAGCATGATGTTACGATCTTCGTCCATAGCGAACTCCTTTTTTCCGTCAACGTGTATAAGGCCTCTTTTTCCAACCTCTTTTTGTATCAGCTCATCTACTTCTATGCATATATTTCTTATCTTTTCCAACTCGTCTTCGGTAATGCTTGCTATCCTCATGGCCTCCTCACGCGTGAGCTTCCGGTCTACATGCTCAAGCTTTGTTGTCTGCTCAAAATATGGCTCATCCAGGGGCTCTCCATACTCCGGCATGTGATCCAATCCAACGTCCTCAGGTTTCTTCGCCCCAGTCTTCAAGGCCTTGTAAAAGGATCCGGCACAGTACCATCTGGTTATAACCTCAAGTGGTATCTGGTAATTAGTTGTCTCTGGGGTTATTTTTGAGTAGTCATGGATCACCCTCACTCTCTTTACAATCATCTGGTCTGGCTCTGGCAGATCAATGAAGTGGGTCTTAATGCCCAGCTTTTTTAATTTTTTAAACCAGAATGCGCTCTCTCTGGCAAGGGACTCTCCCTTTCGTGGTATAAAGGAGGGGATTATTTGATCAAAAACCGAGATTCTATCGGAAAATTTGAACAATAAACGATTTTCATCCAATTGGTAAACGTCCTTTACCTTCCCCCTATTTATTAACCTCATTTTGTAATTTTTAGTAGACACCACATAGGTTTATGGAGAGATAATAAAAAATGGCAGAGAAGATCCTCCTCTCAAAGTACTTTGACCTGAAAAACATTATAGCAAAGGAGGATATAGTAGAACTAAAACCGTCTCCGAGAGGGTTAGAAAAGTTGAAGGAGAGGCTGGAGGTGGGGGATTGGGAGATGGTATATATAGGGGATAGCCATGATGACTTTCTCTCTGCAAAGGGAGCCAATGTCTTCTTTTGTATGATAGCACAGGGGCTTGTGGGGGACCTGAAAACCCTAAGAGAGATGAAAGAGGATGAATTTGGGGGTGGATTTATAAGGCTGGGGAAAAAGAGATTCCCCAAGTTTATAGTTGCGTTCAATTACGGAGAGGCAAAATGGTGGTTTGAAACATTCCAGGCCTTTGAGAGGAGGGTAAAGGCTGTTTGCTTTGATCTAGGAGATACCCTGATTGTAGGGGGGAGGGAAGAAGCCTACAAACTCGCAGACAAGAACTGGCCCACGTGGGAAGTGGATCGGCTGCTCACAGAGAGGAACGCAAGCGATAAGCTAAGATCGCTGATTATGGAACTGCGACTCGGAAATCGGTGGAGGAAGCTGGGGGAACTCCCTGGAATGAACTCATCAGAGGCACGAGTCTCCGCATTTTTCCTATTAAACAGCCTTGGGCTCAATGAAAAGGACCTGGCCTTCGTGCTCTACTCCGCTCCTACAAGGGGGATAGTTGGCTATGTGGAGGAATTGGGGAGATTTTGCTCAGTCCCTATAAACACAAAGGCTGTGAGCCCGGATACCCAGATAAAAGACCTAGCCGGAAAGCTTCCGTCCAAGCAGTTCTCTCTTTTTTTGGCCTCTGGGCTATATGAGGTCGTTAAAAGTAAAAGGGAGGTGAAACTGGAGGAGATAGGAATCACACTTCTTGCCTCCTTTGTCTGGATATCCGAGTATCGAAAGCATGAGCTTGCAGCTTATCGAGAACATAGTTATGTCCCCAGAGGGCTGAAGGAGTTCTTGGAATTTCTAAGGGGGAGGGGAAAGAAACTCGCCATATACAGCTCCAAAAGTAGGAAGGTGATTGAGACAGCCCTTGCTTATGAAAAAGAGGTGGTTCCCTCTATAGGGGGGCCTCAGTCTCCTGGGTGATTTATATGCAGGTAGGCATAATTTAAATGCTATCCGGATAGAAAATGGGGTGAAACTAGAATGAGAATGCCGTTTGTGTTTGCTGGATGTGTTGTATTCCTTTTTTTCGCAGTCTGTACCTCCGCAGGTGCTAATATCAGCATCGTGATGGATGAATCTGGAGATGGAAACATCGTGATAAGCGACGGGGGTAGCACGATGATGGAAAATGCTGTATTTAAGATAGATGCTGAGCATCCTGAAGCCATAACAATCAGTGGGGAGATTTCGGACATTGCGATGCAGTACGAAGCAGATTATTTTGGGATTATTGACATAAACGGCAGCTCTATAAAGGTAGAGGGAAGGTCCTATGGAGATGAGATGGAGGAGCTCTTGTCTATGACCGGACCTATGAGAGTAGAGGCGAATCTGAGTGTTAGAGGTGAGACAGGACATCTCAATGTATCGGCTGATTTGGATAAGAAGCTGGTAGAAGGGCTATTCTATCTCAACGTCTCTTCTATAATGGGGGATATAGAGGAGTTCAAGTCAGAGATTGAGGGTATTCTAAATGAAGCAGTGGGGACAAGTGGGGGGGAGACCTTAATACACATAGACGATTTAAGCATAGAGGAGAATGAGACCCTGCACATAAGGCTCGTAGTATCTATTGAAAACGGGAATGCCCTTGTGTCTGGTATTATGTCAGTTGTTGATGAAATGGGTTCCCCATGGTTGTCTGATAGTTTCATTGAATGCCTCGGAGCTGCGGGCCTGCCAGAGGGGGAAATGGCAAGCGGGCTGGATATAAACGTCTGGCTCAACAGCTCCAGATCATCTATAGGGTTTCTGGCTCAGGGATATGTGAAGGGGGCTACAAGCCTACTACCCTACATAAAAAGTCTTTATATGGGTATGCAGAAGAACGGAAAGACTGCAACGTTCACAGGCGTTATCATGTTGAACAAACCAAAAGAGATCCTCACGTGTGCTTTAAGGGAGATAATACCAGGAGAATATGAAGTGGAGGAGTTAAGCTTTTCTGTGAATTCCGAGGGGCACGAGGGCGTTTTGAGGGCAAGGATGAACGGACTGGCAAGGAAGAGGGAAGACTCCTTTGTTTTGGAATTCCCACCAACAAACAAAACAATAAGAGTGGAGATCCCAGAGGATATGGAGATACTCTCAATAAGCGGGGGGGAGAAAAAGGGCCCCCATGTGGCTGTTTCTTTGGCAGGTAAGGAGTTTCAACTGGTGTACGGAAGGGCGACAGGAATTGACACCACTGTGTTTCTCCTCATCAGCGGTATCATCATCATTGCGTTGATTCTGTGGAAGAAAAGATAAAGCAGCGACTTTTTGTTTTTCTCTTTTCTAATATGGTGCTTATATAGCTAAGGGAAGATTATGAAAAAGATAAAAATCTTTGATACAACACTGAGAGATGGGGAGCAGACTCCTGGGGTTTCGTTCAACGCAGATGATAAGATAGCCATAGCAAGAGCACTTGATGAGCTCGGTGTCAGCTTTATAGAGGCAGGATTCCCCAGAGCCTCCCAAGGAGACTTTGAGGGTGTGAAAAAGGTCACAGAGCTGGGACTTAGGGCTGCAATTTGCGGTCTGGCAAGATGTGAGAGAGAGGACATTGACGCGTGTATGAAAGCGAACGTGGACTGGGTGCATATATTTATTGGAACCAGCCCCCTCCATCGCAAATACAAGTTGCGGATGTCAAAGGAGGAGATAATCAAAAAAGCTGAGGAGTCTATAGGATACTGCAGGGATCATGGGTTTAGGGTCCACTTCTCTCCAGAGGATGCATGCAGGACCGAATATGGCTACCTAGAGAAGGTCTGCAAAGTTGCAGAAGAAGCAGGAGCTGAGATAATAAATATACCTGACACTGTGGGGGTTATGACTCCAGAGAAGATCTATAAACTTTTTTCGCAACTTAGGGGGACAGTCCGGGTCCCACTCGCAGTCCACTGCCACAATGACTTTGGGCTGGCGGTTGCCAATACCATCTCTGCTGTGAAGGCAGGAGCCACAATACCCCATACGACTATCAACGGCCTTGGGGAGCGCGCGGGAAACGCTGATATGGAACAGGTAGTCCTGGCTCTTCGGTATTTGGAGGGAGTGGGAAGTGATATAAATCTCAAGAGGATATACCAGACCTCAAAACTCGTAGAGAGGCTCAGCGGTATTAGGGTAATGCCGAACTTTCCGATTGTTGGGGATAACGCATTTGCCCACGAATCTGGGATACACGTACACGGTGTTTTGAAGAAAGCAGCAACATATGAGCCAATAAAACCAGAGGTTGTGGGATCAAAAAGAAGACTGGTAATTGGAAAGCATGTAGGGGTGCACGGAATAGAAGCAAAGTTAAAAGAGAGAGGGATCAAGGCAACAAAAGAGCAGATTAACGAGATAACAAAGAGGGTGAAAGAGCTCGCAGATAAGAGCAAGAGGGTAACAGAAGAGGATTTGATGGCCCTAGCTCAGGACGTCATAGGGAAGCTGCCGAAAAACAAGAGAATCGTAGAGCTGT